>CAKRWX010000162.1 GCA_934418055.1 uncultured Lachnospiraceae bacterium | reverse complement strand
GGATACCGAAACGATGAACAAGGCGTGATCACTGGTGCAGCCAACCAGGCAGTCAACGACGGCTACAGCCACTGGATGAAAGATGCCAAAGGCTGGTGGCTCCGCTACAGTGACGGCACCTGGCCAATGGGCCGCGCAGGCGCATATCATTGGGAGAAGATCAACGGCAGATGGTGGGCATTTGGCGCTGACGGCTATATAAGCAGCGGTTGGATCTACGACACCATTTACCAGGGGTGGTTCTATATGGACGAAAACCAGGGTATGCTGACCGGATGGCAGTTCATCAACGGAAAATGGTACTATCTGAATCCCAATTCCGACGGCACCGCCGGTATTATGTATACAAAACGCCGGACGCCGGATGGCTGGTATGTGAAAGAGGACGGCAGCTGGGACGAAGAAGTCGGAAGATAGCAACCGAACATATGTTTACAAACAAAAATCCATATGTTATAATAGAAGCATAGAAAAGGAAGTGGATTCTTAAGCATTGACGAGGTGGATATATCTGAATATAATATAAGATAAATTCACGTGTGTTCATAATGAAGTTCGGTTTTCTTGGGCACTTCAATTTGAAGTGAATATTATTTTAAGGAGGGTGTCAATATGAGAGACGCATATGATTTTGCAAGGTTTTTCATAAAAAATGGCGCTGATTCTAAACCGAACACATACGATGGCAATATGAAATTGCAAAAGCTGTTAGTTTTGGCAGATTTGGCAAATATTGCGGAATATGGTGAACCACTATTCAAAGATCAAGTGTTAGCTTTTAAAAATGGATGTGTTGTAGAGAAAGTGCGTTTAAGGTATAAAAATGATTATGGCGCATTTCGACAGGATAGCGAAGTTTACCAGCCGGATTTTTCTGAAAGGGAATATGGAGTATTAAATCTGGTAATGGGAATATTTGGTGGCGCTTCAGCGAAAGAATTGTCAGATATCAACCACACATTTAATTTTTGGAAAGAGGCATTTGATCATGGTACTAGAAGCACTGGTTATCATGACAAAGGAATGTCGGTTGTTGATATGGTGTCTCAGCATTCTGATATTGAAAGAATGAGAGAAATAATCTCAGCTTATAAAGAGACAGCGAACAATGCGACAGCAAGTGAGATCATTAATGGAGTGACATTTTATTATGATGGATTCACATTGACAGACGATATGATAGACCAGTTAGAGAGCTTTTCATTATCGGCTGATGATGACACGTATAGTGTTTATGTGGATAATGGAAGGCTGGTGATCTATTAATGAGTTTTCAGGTAGGTCAAGGCGTTTTAGGAAAGATTCGATTTGTCGATGGTGAGTTTCCAGCATATGATAGAACGTATCTGGTTGTTACGGCAGAACAGGATTATATTGAGGTATTGAATGTTTCGTCGATAAGGGGAAAGGAGCGGAAGCTTGCATTTCCGACCAATGAGAGATTACGGTCATATAATCCCCCTTTTGTGTTGCCGTCATTTGTTAAGTTAGATTCGTTAACTAGAGTTGATCGCACTGACTGGGGAGAATTGAAAGTACTATATTCAGGGAAAACCTTGAATGAAGTTGAACTGGCAAGAATTAAAGGATTGCTGTAAAGAGAGAGGAGTCGAACGGTGATATGGTCACTGTTTCGACTCTTTTTGTTAGGGTGTTTATTTTTCTGTATTTTCCAATTCCATCTTGACAACTGTATGAATCTGTACTATAACTGTATTAAGATAATTAATACAGTTAAAACACATCATACAGTTCATACATAGAACGTTCAGAACGGTTGCGGTGTTTGATTCAAAAGGAGGGACTTTATGATCATACTGGATTATCGGGACCGGCGTCCGATCTATGAGCAGGTGATTTCCCGGTTCCAGGAGCTGATGCTGACGGGGGCGCTGGAGAAAGACAGCCAGCTGCCATCGGTGCGGAGCCTGGCCATGGAATTGTCCATCAATCCGAATACGATCCAGAGAGCCTACGCGGAGCTGGAGCGGCAGGGATACATCTATTCCATCAAGGGAAAAGGAAGCTTTGTGGCGGACAACGGCCATGTGAAGGAAGCCGGGAGACAGGAAGTGCTGCAGCGGCAGGCGGATCTGGCTAAGGAAGCCTGTGCCCTGGGGGTGACCAAGGAGCAGCTGTGGGAGCAGATCGTCAGGATCTATGAGGAAAATGAGACAGAAAGGGAGGCGTAAAGCTATGATAGAGGCGAAAAATCTGACCAAACGGTTTGGAAGCCTGATGGCAGTGGACCATATAAATGCCCAGATCCGGGATGGCAGTGTATTTGGACTGATCGGCACCAACGGAGCAGGCAAAAGTACCTTTTTGCGGATGCTCAGCGGTGTTTTGAAGCCGGATGAGGGCTCTGTGACCATCGACGGGAAGGAAGTATATGAGAATGTGGAGGTGAAGTCACGGTTTTTCTATATTTCCGATGACCAGTATTTCTTCAGCAATTCCACTCCGGAGCAGCTGATGAAGTTTTATATGGGCGTTTACCCGAAATTCAATAAAAACCGGTTCATCCATCTGATGGACAGCTTTGAACTGGACCGGAAACGGAAGATCAATACATTTTCCAAAGGTATGAAAAAACAGGTTTCCGTGATCTGCGGCGTGTGTGCCGGGACGGATTATCTGTTCTGTGACGAGACATTTGACGGACTGGACCCGGTGATGCGGCAGACAGTGAAAAGTATTTTTATAGGTGACATGGAGGAGAGAAACCTGACACCGATCATTGCTTCCCACAATCTGCGGGAGCTGGAGGATATCTGCGATCATGTGGGGCTGCTGCATAAGGGAGGAATCCTTCTTTCCAAGGATCTGGAGGATATGAAGTTAAATATCCATAAGCTCCAGTGTGTGCTGGTTCCGGGAATGAATGTGGCAGATCTGAAGGCTCTGGACATTATCCATGCAGATGCCAGAGGAAGTCTGTGTACCCTGACGGTGCGTGGAACCAGGGAAGAGATCGAGGCGCGGATGGAGCAGTATCACCCGATCTTTGCGGAGATCATTCCATTGTCCCTGGAGGAGATCTTTATCAGTGAAACGGAGGTGGCTGGTTATGACATCAAAAAACTTATCCTTTAAATTAATGGCAGAGGATTTAAAACGGCGTGTCTGGACCATTGCCCTGACAGTCCTGGCCCTGATCTTTGCACAGATTTTCCCGATTGCGGTCAAGTGCAGTGAATACGCAGAGCAGGCAGGAAAATGGAATGAATCCACCAGAGAATACATGGAGACGAATATTCTGTCCCTGCTGATGGTAAATCCCATGGCTGCGGCAGTTCTGATCGGGGCGGCTGTTTTGTGGGCAGTGACCAGCTTCTGTTATCTGCATAACAGTAAAAAGGTGGATTTTTATCACAGCATTCCGGTGAAACGCCATGTGCTCTATATCGCCAATTATTTCAATGGAATCTGGGTGACAGCGGCGGTTTATCTGGTATTTACGGCAGTGACCATTCTTTTAGCCGGAAGATGTGGAATCAGTGGCGGCATTCATACAGGAAGAATCTGGATGGGAGCGCTGATCAACGTGGTATTTTACAGCCTGCTTTACACGACGGTGTCTGCGGCTATGATGCTGACGGGCAATATCGTGGTAGCGCTGCTGGGAACTGCGGTATTTTTCTCCTATGGACCGGCGGTGGTGGGACTTTCCATGACGTATATGGGCACATGGTTTAAAACCTACCGGGAGACAGCGGCTATCAGTGATCTGTTTGAGAAGCTGCTGGAAAGGACGTCACCATTTACGGCATATGTGTACGCCCTGGGAAATTTTGGTGAAGGACGGAATGTGACCGGAGCGGTGGTGACGGCGTTTCTGGTGACGGTGGTCCTTGCTGTCGGTACCTATTGCCTGTACTGGCTGCGCCCCTCTGAGGCGGCAGGAAAGGCTATGGCATTTCCGAAGACAGAAAATGTGATCCGGGTTCTGATCGTGATCCCGGTGGGCGTGGTGTTTGGTATGTTCTTCTTTGCGCTGAGAGCTACGGTGATCTGGCTGTTAGTGGGAGCGGTAGTTGGTACGGTACTGGCCCACTGCATCATCGAGATCATTTACCGGATGGATTTCCGGCGGCTGTTTGACCGGAAAATCTATCTTGCGGGCTGTCTTCTGGTGACACTGGGACTTTCCATGGCAGGCTTTAAGGACTGGTTCGGTTATGACACCTGGATGCCGGATACCGGGAAGCTTCAGAGCATGGCCATCAACATGGAAGACGATGATACCTGGGTGACTTACGGACAGGTAGAGATTCCGGAAGATGAGTCAAAGCAGCCGTATTGGGATTACGGGGATGACAATGTATATCTGCTGGAACATATGAAACTGACTGATTGTTATCCGGTGATGGAGCTGGTGAAAAATGGTATCCAGGTGCAGAAAGAGCTGCGTAAGGCGAATGGACGGATCGGAAGCATCTGGGATGAGGAAAGACAGGATGATACCTGGAAAACGATCACGGTGCAGTACCATCTGAATAGTGGGAAAAAGGTCAACAGAACCTATACGATCCGTATGAATGCAGAAGCAGAGGAATGCTGGACCCAGATTTATGACAGCGTGGAATTTAAAATGGGAAAATACCCGGTTTTAAGCCAGAGTTCCCAGGACACCGAAGAGATCTATTTCCAGCAGTATAACCAGGTACAGAAGGTGGAGACCGACCGCCAGATGCAGGAGCATCTGCTGGAGGTATACCAGAGCGAGTTAAAATCCCTGACCATAGAAACCAGGAAGAAGGAATATCCGATGGCAACGATCCAGTTCCGTACAAAGAACCAGTGTGAAGGAATCAGTCGTATAGAAAGCCTGAGAGGACTGTCAGACTACTGGTATTCTGCGGAATATATCAGTAATCGGTGTTATTATCCGGTGTATCCGTCCTTTACGGGAACGATTGCCCTGTTAAAAGAGGCGGGAGTGGACTTTACAGAATTAAATACAGAGAATGTTTCCGGTATCCAGATCACCTCCTATCCGGAAGGCAACGGAAATCGAAGCAGGACGGTCCTGTATCGTGATGCTAAGGATCTGGAGGCATTGATTCCGGCATTAAATTATCAGGATTATGTCTGGATGAATGACATGTATTATGAGCAGACTATTACCGAAGCAAGTGCCAGTGTTCTGTTTGGGGGTCATGATACAGAGGATCAGCAGACTGTGGTGTCTGAAGCAGAGGACACAGAAAACTGGTATCCATTTTACATCGATCCGTCTAAGCTGAGCAAGGAGCAGAGAATGAAATATCTGCAGGAATAGAACGGCATTGACATTCCTTTTGAGAAAAGATAAGATAGGTTCAAAGGAGGAATGTTCATATGGCATTTTTTGATGAGATTGGAAAAACTCTGGCTGATAAAAGCCGGGAAGCAGCAAAGAAAGCAAAGGATGTGGCTGAGATCCTGCAGTTAAAGGCACAGATCAGTACGGAGAAGAGCAAGACCAAGGAGCTGTACGCGTCCATCGGCGTGCTGTATTTCAAAAAGCACCGTGACGACGAGAACGATGAATACCAGATGTTCTTCCCGGAGATCGAGAAAACCCTGGCCCACATCGCAGAACTGGAGGCGCGGGTAAAAAAACTGGAAAAAGCAGGAACTTGTCCGGTATGCGGGGCTTCCGTTGGAAAGAATGATGCTTTCTGTGCAAAGTGCGGCGCACCGGTAGAAAACGAAGCGGAAGAAGCGCCAGAAGAGGATGTGCTGGAGACCGATGATCTGAGAAAGCTGGATGCAGTGGAGGAACAGAAAAAAGCAGATCCGGACGACATTTTCGTGGAAGAAGATGGCGGGGACGAGGAAAAGGCTGATGACGGGGAGAAAACCGAATAAG
>CAKRWX010000161.1 GCA_934418055.1 uncultured Lachnospiraceae bacterium | reverse complement strand
AAAAGCTCCGAGGAAAACTGGGTGGAAGAAATCTCCCTTCGGGAGGCCATGAACCGGCTGCCCGGACGGGAACGCCACATCATCGACCTGCGCTTCTTTGAAGGCAAGACCCAGACCGAAGTAGCCGAAGAAATTCACATCAGCCAGGCTCAGGTATCAAGGCTTGAGAAAAACGCGCTGAAAGCCATGCGGAATTATCTGAACTAAAAAACAGGAAAAGCAGGAAAGGATCCAGCCATTCCAGCCAGTTTCTTTCCTGCCTCTATTTCGCAATACCCTATTTCATTTCCAGGTTCAGACCATCTTTTGAAAATACATGCGCCACATTTCCGTCAAAGGTAAACTGAACGTTTGCGCCGATGGACAGGTTCTGCCCCTTGTCCAGATTCATGGTATCTACAATAATGATGGTGTCTTTGCCGCAGGCAGATGCATGCAGATGTACCGCGCTTCCCATCATCTCGGCTACCTCAATGGTTCCGTGGATGCCGCTCTGGCCGTCTGTCAGCAACGTGATGTGCTCCGGTCTCACACCGAGAGTAATCTCCTGGGATTTGACCTGTTTTGCTTTCAGGCGCTCCTGCTTTTCTGCGGAAAGCGCAACCTCGATGCCGCCCACCTTCACGCTGTAGGAACCGTTCTTTTCCACCAGCTCCGCATCGAAGAAGTTCATCTGCGGCATTCCAATGAAACCTGCAACGAACAGGTTATACGGATGATCAAATACCTCCTGCGGGGTTCCGATCTGCTGGATGACACCATCCTTCATGATGACGATGCGGTCGCCCAGAGTCATAGCCTCTGTCTGGTCATGGGTAACATAAAGGAAGGTGGATTTGATTCTCTGGCGCAGCTTAATGATTTCCGCACGCATCTGGTTTCTCAGCTTTGCGTCCAGGTTAGACAGCGGCTCATCCATCAAAAGTACCTTCGGCTCACGGACAATGGCACGGCCGATGGCAACACGCTGTCTCTGTCCGCCGGATAATGCCTTTGGCTTGCGATCCAGATATTCCGTGATACCCAGGGTTTCTGCCGCTGCATCCACGCGTTTTTTGATCTCATCCTTCGGCATTTTGCGCAGCTTTAGCGGAAATTCCATATTGCCACGCACTGTCATGTGGGGATACAGTGCATAGCTCTGGAATACCATGGCAATATCACGGTCCTTCGGCTCCACATCATTCACGCGGACACCGTCGATCAGAAGATCGCCACCGCTGATTTCTTCCAATCCGGCTACCATACGAAGAGTAGTTGATTTACCGCAGCCAGATGGTCCTACCAGTACGATGAACTCCTGATCCCTGATCTCCAGGTTAAAATCCTGTACAGCAAGAACGCCTTCGTCGGTCACTTTCAGGTTGGTCTTTTTCTCGCTCTCACCTTTCTTTTTCTTCTCCATGTTTGGATAAACTTTTTTAATGTGCCGTAATGATACCTCTGCCATGATGCCATATCCTCCTTATTCTTCCACGATCTCATACCGGAACCAGTCAAAATCCGCATGAGCGCCACTGCCGGAAACATACATTCCTACATAAGTTCCTACAAATCCGTCTGCCACAACCGTACTGAGGATGGATCCGTCAATGTCTGTGGCCAGAATCTTCTTTTCCCGTTCTGAATTTCCATAATAGAGATGGTACTGTCCGGTGCTGCCCTCGATAAACAGATACATCCGTCCTGCCTCTGCCGACTTTCTCGTAATCAGTTCCCGCTTTCCATTTATGATCTGGTAAGCGGTGATAAACAGCTCACCATCCAGTTTTTCCTTTACCGCCATGATCGCGTACCTGTCATTCTGGGTCACGATCATGCCCGCCTCCTCGTCTTCCTGCTCCGGCTCAAATTCCATAGCCACAGCGGCTTCAAAATAATTGTGCTGCTGTCTGCGCACCAGGAGGGCCTGGGTGCGTGTATCCTCAGCCTTTGCGTCATTTCCGTAAAGCCGCAGGTAGCCTGGCCGCTCCGTCAGGTTGTAGAAGGGAGTTTTCACTGGACGGCGCATGCACCAGATCATATCCAGCCTGGGATCCTCAAAATTATCTACCCGGCTCTTGAATGGCGGACGCCACGCTTCCAGATCGGGTTTTCGCTCCACCGGATTGACCATGCCGTTGTGGTTGTCCACAATCGGCCAGTTATCGTAATCCCAGGCCATGGGAATCATGCAGACCTCACGGCCCAGGTTAAACTGCGCGTCCTTGTTGCGGTCCGGTTCCCGGATCCACTTTCTCGGCAGATACTGATTATAATCTTCAATGTATTTCTGATATGGGCGAATGCCAAGAAGTACCATATACCACTCACCCTTCTGGGTCTCGATCAGGTCCCCGTGTCCCACAACCGCAATACCCAGTTCATTATTCAGCCGGACATTCCGGTTTGTCACAATCGGATTTCTCGGACAGGGCTCATAGGGGCCAAGAAGCTTCTCACTGCGGTAAATGTTCACACAGTGATTCGTCTGGGTTCCGCCGCTGGCCGTCATCAGGTAGTACATTCCATTGATTTCATAAATGTGTGGAGCCTCGGTAAACAGCGTATGGTCCACGATGGAATCAAAGATGATATGCTTTTCCCCCCGGATCTGGAACGTTTCCGGATCCAGCTCACAGGCATAGATCTGCTTCTGGTACGGGAACTTTAAGTCCTCCGGGATCAGATTGCTGCAATACCACATTTTTCCATCCTTGTCAAAAAACAGGGACGGGTCAATGCCATCGGCTCCCTCAATGATCACTGCGTCAGACCATGGACCGGCCGGATCTTTGGCCGTCACAATGTAGTTGTAGCGGTAGGTCCGTCCCTGTACATCCAGTGTATTGATGATATAAAAGGTACCTTCATGATACCGGATGGTAGCTGCCCACAACCCTTCCGAGCTATCGCAGTTTCTAAAGTCTAACTGTTCCGGCCTGGAAATCGCATTTCCAATCTGTTCCCAATGAACCAGATCCCGGCTCTGAAACACCGGCAGTCCCGGAAAATAATAAAAGGAGGAGGTTACCATGTAGTACATATCCCCGACCCGGCATACCGACGGATCCGGATATCCACCTTTTATAATTGGATTGCAGAACATATTCTTGTCCATGATTCAACTTTCCTTTCGTTTACTCTTTTACTGCACCGGCAGTCATTCCGGCGATCAGATATTTCTGCATTACTACAAACACGGTCAGAGTCGGCACACTGGAGATCATGGCCGCGCACATCAGGTAATTCCACTGGATCTTGTATGCATCTGCCATGGTACTGATTGCATAAGTAATGGTTTTCTTCTCATCCGCAGACATCAGGACCGATGCAAACATATACTCATTCCAGTTCTGAAGAAATGCGTATATGATGGTTGCTACCAGGCCCGGCAGGGCGATCGGAAGAATGATCTTTAAAAACGTATTGAATGCGCTGCTGCCGTCCACCCGGGCGGCCTCATCCAGTCCCGTGGAAATGCTCTTGAAATATCCGTACATCATCCAGGTACAGAACGGAATACTGAAGGAAGCGTATACCACCATCAGACCGATCTGGGTATTATTTAAATGAACAGAAACAAGAATTTTGTAGTACGGAATGATTTTCATAACTGCCGGAAACATCTGG
This sequence comes from uncultured Lachnospiraceae bacterium, assembly GCA_934418055.1. Taxonomy (GTDB): domain Bacteria; phylum Bacillota; class Clostridia; order Lachnospirales; family Lachnospiraceae; genus UBA3402. The sequence continues at coordinate 2,272 of CAKRWX010000161.1, read as the reverse complement.
GTTACCAGCAGAAAGCTCAGCAAAAATGCTTTTCCTTTAAACTGATAACGGGAAAGTCCGTATCCGCAAAGAGCTGCACACACAACGCCGATCACCGTAGAACCGCCAACCGCAACAATACTGTTTTTGATATAAGTCGCAATTGGATATTCCTTCCAGATATTTACGAAGTTTTCCAGCGTAGGACCGGACGGAAACAGAGTCAGGCCTCTGGAAAGTGTAATATCGGCCATGGATTTTAATGAAGTAATCACCATCCAGGATAATGGAAGCAATACACCCAAACATCCGATGCCCAGGATCAGATATCCGATACAGGTAAACAGTCTGTTCTTTCCTTTACTAGTCATCACGCAATAACCTCCTGAACACAACTCCGATAAGGTAACAGATTACAAGAATGTATACGGACTGTGCCGATGCAAAGCCATACTTGAAGTAAGAGAACGCATTCTTGTAAATTTCGATGGCAGATACCATGGTAGAACTTCCCGGGCCACCAGATGTCATCAGCCAGATCAGTGTGAACTGTTTGAATACCCACACCGTATCCAGAATCAGGATGGTGGTCAGGATCGGCTTCAGAGCCGGAAGGGTTACATAGCGGAAACGCTGCCACATATTCGCTCCGTCAATCTCAGCTGCCTCATACAGATCGTGGGAAATGGTCTGGATACCGGCCAGGATCTGTACCATGACCAGCGGATAACCTTTCCACATGCTGACCAGGATCACACAGGGGAATGCTGTGGCTGAAGTACTAAGCCAGCCAACCGGTTCGGAAATAATGCTGAAATGCATCAGAAGTTCATTTAAAATACCACCCTGGGTATTCAGGATCCACTTAAACAGATAAGCAATCACCACATCCGGAAACAGCCACGGCAGAATCAGGATTCCGCGGAATAACGTCCGGTACTTGATGTCAGTATTTAAGATGGATGCGAAAATGAAGCCCAATACAAAGTGTCCGCACACAACCGTTACCGTGAAGATCATGGTTTTCATCAGGCTGTGTAAAAATGATGCGTCCGTCAAGGCCTGTGCGTAATACCGGAGTCCTACAAAGTTCCATTTGTTTACCAGATTGGTATCAAAGAAACTGATATAGATTCCATACAGGATCGGATATACAACGAGACAGATAATCGTCAGCGTTGCCGGAGAAATAAACCAGTACGGAGTCATCTTCGACTTCAGCCGGCTCAGATTCCATTTTTTCTTGGTGTCATTCACTGTTTTGCCCTCCAAAAGAAAAGAGAAAGGGCGGCTGTATGGAACTATGCCTCTATACAGCCGCCCGCTTTCAAGCTGCCTTACTTGCTGTAACTCTTGCAGGTTTCTGCTGCCTTAGCTGCTGCATCTGCTACTGCATCGTCTACGGATGCTCCCTCAGAAACAACCTTCTGCCAGCACTCACCACTTGCATCTCTTAACTCAGCCATACCAGCAAATGCCGGATAGATCACTGCGCTCTCAGATGCTTCTGCAAATCCTGCGTATGCCTCATCATTTGCAACAATTGCATCCAGAGCCTCTTTTACAACCGGCAGACGGCAGGTTGCCTTGTTCCACTCTACGCTGTTATCTACACTGGTCATGTATTTCAGGAAATCTGCTGCAACTTCCGGATTTTTACAGGTATTGCTGATTGTCATACCTACGCTTGAGAAAGAGGTTACCGGATCAACGCCCTCTGCGGTCGGCATCGGGAAGCTGCCCATCTTACCGCGCATATCCGGGTTTGCATTGTAGATACCGCCCAGCACGTTGGAACCGCTGAAGAACATGCAGGCCTGATCCGCGCCGATCATGGTATAAGCCTCAGAGTAACCGGTCTCAACAAAACCAGAAGGAGAAACGCCCTCGTTTGCCGCGATGTCGATGAAAGTACTCATTGCGTTCTTGTAAGCATCGGTATCAAAACCGGAAGTGAAGGTTCCATCTCCATTGTCCTTTACGAAATCACATCCAAAGGTCAGTGCGAAAGTCTGGAATCTGGACTCTGCGGAGTCGTTTCTGGTTCCTGCAAATACGCTGCCATAACGGTCAACCTTGCCATCTCCGTCGGTATCCTCCGTCAGAGCCTTTGCAGCCTCCAGATACTCATCCCAGGTCTTCGGAATTTCCAGGCCTTTCTCCTCAAAGAGGTCTTTGCGGTAAACCATTGCGGTGGTGTTGTTCTGCCACGGCATATAAACAAAATGTCCGTCTACGGTGGAATTCTCTACTGCTGCATCCAGAAGTCCATCCATGTAATCCTTGCCAAGCA
>CAKRWX010000160.1 GCA_934418055.1 uncultured Lachnospiraceae bacterium | reverse complement strand
CCACTGACCTGGGCTTCGCTGTAATCAGGTCTGGAACAGTACACCGGTTTTCTGTGGTCATCCAGGATCAGAATCGTATCGGTCAGCGAATAAAAACCACTGAATACATTGTCAAAATTATCCCTGGTAAAGTCCAGCACCACATATCCAGTCCTGGCTCCGTGGGAATTTTCCAGGGAATAGGCCCCTTGCATCAGAATGCTGGAATCTGTCACCGCCAGATACGGATCCGTCCGGTAATAGGTCATCCCCTCGCTCTGAAACGCTTTCCGCAAAAGTCCCCAGTAAACTGGAAGCTTTCCCTCTCTCGGAAGGGTATCCGTGGTAAAACGCAGCCGTCCACCGGCGTCATAGACACTGCACTGGGCGTGACCATAGATTTCCTGGACTGCCTGATAGAGGGACAGATACATCCCCTTCTGGATCTCGATGGTAGTGTTATCGATCAGGTTCCAGGCTGCCGTTCCGTCTGCCGTCAGCTCTGCACAGGCATTTTCACAGTCTTCCAAGAGTCTGGAAAACCTCTCGCCAATCTCCGTGATCTGTTGCTTTGCCGCGCCCTCGCTCTGGCGGTTTAAGGACATGGTGAAAATATGTACCATCACGACACTGGAGATCAGAAGCGGCACCAATGTCGCCAGAAGGCACATAAAAAACACCCGGCTTTTAAAGGAAAGACTGAACCGTTTTACGCTTTGTTTCATGATCCGCCTCCTTCCATCACCTGTCTCCACTCGGTCAGAACTTCTTCTTTCTCTGCGGACAGTTCCTTTAATCCTGCGGAAATAATCGGAAGTTTTGCCATAGGAACCAGGCCCTCAAGCGGGGCCACATCCCGCCGCACAGAACGGCGGTTTAAATCTGATACCAGGATCTCCTGGACGTCACGGCTGATGGTAAATTCCAGGAACTGTCTTGCGGCCTCCTCATGGGCGCAGTCCCGCCGGATGGCAGTTCCATCCACCACAACCACCGTTCCTTCTTCCGGGTAAATGTAATCCACATCCGCGCCGCCCACCCGCAGAGCCTGTGCCGCCTCCTCACTGGTCACACCAACAGAATACCGTCCGTCTAAAATCCCCTCATTGACCTGATTAAGACTTCGCAGGGTTTGAAAATCCAGATTTTTCGCCAGTTCTCCCACATAATTCTCCCGGTCCGGACAAGTAAGGTGAGCCGCTGTCAAGGCAAATCCGCCGATGTCGGACATTTCCGGATCCACAAATGCCACTCTTCCGCGCCATCGAGGCTCCAGAAGACTCTCCCAGTCAACAGGCAGTTCCCGGTATGTCACCACGTTGGTGTTGTACATGATCACCAATGGCAGAGCCGAAAAACTGATCCAGGTCTGATCCGTACTGGCAAACTCCTGAATGATGGACTCCGTCTGCGGATTATCGCAGGAAATCCACAAGTCAGAAAACTGATCCAGGGTTTCTATCCCTGCGCCAAATACCAGATCCCAGTCCGGCAATTCCTGCTGTTCCTGATAACTTTCCTGAATCTTATTGTCCGTCTGCTCTTTACACGCCGACTGGACAGAACCGTCATCCCGGCGTTTCGCAGCCTCCCGTTTTTCTCTTTCCGCCTGGTCATTTTCCAGCATCTGCTTTAATTCTTCTGTAGTTCCCACACGCACATCCACCGCCAGGTTTGTCCGCTCCTCAAATTCCTTGATCACCGGCTCATACACTGACGGCTCCTGCACCGTATAGATCACCAGGTCCGCCTGCGCCAGGATTGGCGCCTCCTGAATTTTCCTGGCGCAGCCTGTCAAAATTCCTACTATTCCAAGCGCCACCCCTACCGCATAGATCTTATGGCTATGCTTCAAAGCTATCCGTCCCCTTTTCACACAAAATCCCCCTTCTCTCCAGGAATTTCCGATACTTACAGTATACCAAAAACCTGAAAAGAAGGGGGATTTTTCTTTCATTTTCACTTAACGCAGATTCAGATATTTTTCAAAGATCTCACACACCTGCACGGCCTCATGTTCTATCTCCATCTCACAGAAGATCCGGAGCAATGGCTCCGTTCCAGAAAACCGGGCACTGACCCAGCCGCCATTCTGAAAATATACTTTACAGCCGTCCAAATAAGACACGTGATCCACTGCAAATGGCAGTTCCGGTAATCCCTTGTCCTCCATCAGCACCTTCTGGATCCGCTCCTTTTCTTCTAATGTAAAGCGGTACGCCCGTTCTTCCATATGGATCTCACCGTATTCCCTGCGGATGTCTTCCGCGATCTCCGACAGCTTCTTGCCGCTGACCGCAATCATCTCTACCAGAAGGGATGCGGCGTAGATGCCGTCCTTGCCATGGATATGACCTTTCACCGTCAGACCGCCGGAGGACTCACCGCCGATGATGGCATCCGTCTCCTGCATTTTTGCGGAAATGTACTTGAATCCAACCGGGACCTCATAACATTTCTGTCCGAAGCTCTCCGCCACACGGTCCAGCACATGGGTGGTAGAAATATTTCTTACCGCCGGACCGCGCCAGCCCTTGTATTTCAGCAGATAGTAATACAGCATCACCAAAATCGTGTTGGCGTGCAGGTAATGACCCTTGTCGTCGATCACACCAAGCCGGTCTGCATCACCATCCGTAGCAATTCCGATGTCACAGTAGCGGTCCAGCACATAATTCTGAAGATTCCGCAGCGTATCTTCTGTCGGCGCAGGCATTTTCCCGCCAAACAACGTATCATGCTGGGCGTTGATAGTCTCCACCGTACAACGGGCGATGGACAGGATCGTACATAACGCCGTTAAGCTGACACCATACATAGGGTCGATGGCGATCCTTAAATCCCGCTCCCGGATCGCGTCCATATTGATCATGGAAATGATGTTGTCCAGGTACTCATTCATGGGGTTCATTTCCACTACCATGCCGCTTTTTACCAGGTCCAGATAAGAGTGGGGCGGCATCTGGCCTTCCTCGCTGTCATCCTTCTCATAGATCTGCTCCGCTTGTACCAGATACTGCTCAATCTGGGCGGTCTGATGCTCATCCGCATCCCGTCCGCCTTTGGTAAATATCTTAATTCCATTATAGACCGCCGGGTTGTGGCTGGCCGTCACCATCAGACCATACTGTAATTCGTGTTTCATCACATAAAACATAATTAACGGTGTTGGGGAACTTCGGTCTACGAACAACACCTTAATTCCCTGTTTTCCAAAAATCTGACACGCCCAGATCACTGCTTCTTTTGATAAGAAACGACGGTCATAGCCAATGACGATCTCCTGGTCTTCCACATGTTCTGCTTTGATCTTTAAGCAGAGCGCCAATGCCAGCTTCTGAATATTTTCCTTTGTAAATTCTTCGCCAATAATTGCTCTCCATCCGCCAGTACCAAATTTTACCATGCTATTTTCCTCTTTTCGTAACCAAACACAATGAAATTTCAATTGATACACAACTGTCCTGCAAAATGACTATCCCATTTCGATCACATAGACCGGATCTTGGCACTTACACAACAGATACCTTGCCCTTGCTGACTTTCAGGAAGATCAGAAGGGAGATTACTGTGCTGACTGTCAGAATCGAAGCCAGCGCCGCCGCCGTACCGAAACTATTTCTCACAACCTCTGTATAAATGGCTACGGAAATCGTACTGGTCTTTCCTCCGTATAACATAACGCTGGAAGAAAGCTCATTAATACAGGTGATCCAGCTTAAGATCGCGCCGGACAGAATACCAGGCGCCATGAGACGTGCTGTCACATGGAAAAATGTCTTCATCGGGGACACGCCCAGGCTGATGGAGGCTTCTTCCACACTGACATCCATCTGCTGTAAAAATGCGCTGCCGGAACGGACTGTATAAGGCAACTTCCTGACGATAAACGCAATGATCATAATAACCGCTGTACCGGTCAGAACCAGCGGCTGCTTGTTAAACGCCACGATCAAGCTGATACCAAGAACCGCGCCAGGAATCACAAACGGGAACATGATCAGCAGATCCATCAGCTGTCCCGCCAGACCTTTCTGTCTCACTACGATGTAAGAGATCAGCATGCCAAGGATGATGATAAATACAATGGCAACCGATGAGAACACGAAGGTATTGCGGATATTGGTCCACAGACGGTTGAAAATGGTCACGTAGCTTTCAAAGCTGAAGCCTTTCTTAAATCCGGTGAAATCACATTTGATAAAGCTGCTGACGATCACCACGATCTGCGGCATAATTCCAATAAAAGTCACAAGCATCACCGGCAACGTCACCAGCACACGCTTTGCTCCGTGAAGTTCTTCTTCCTTCGGAGGCCGCATGGCGGTCATCACATAATTTTTCCGGCTGACGAAATATTTCTGGATCAGAAGGACTGTGGTGGAACATAACACAACCACAACGGATAACGCACTTGCCAAGTGAGCGTTGCCGCCGATCTCACTCATGTACTCATTGTATACAAGAACCGGAAGTACCATATAGCCTTCACCGATCAGCATCGGAGTACCAAAGTCTGCCAGACTGGTCATAAATACCATGATAGCACCTGCTGCGATGGACGGAGCCACAACCGGAAGTGTGATGGTCCACAGACGGCGCAGCTTGTTGCTTCCCAAGTTCTCCGCCGCCTCCTCGATGCTGGAATCAATACTTCCCATGGCACCAGAGGTGTACAGATACACATACGGGAACAATTTAAACGTAAACACCAGGATAATACCCAGTTTTCCATAAATACTCGGAAGATGGATTCCGATATTGGCAAATGCCTTCGTCACCAGACCCGCGCGGCCAAAGAGCATGATCCAGCTATATGCACCGATAAATGGTGGGCTCATCAGGCTCATGATGATGAAAATATGGATAAAATTCTTGCCAAATACATTATAACGGGACATCACGTAAGCCATAGGCACGCCAACCACCAGGGCGGTGCAGGTGGTCACACAGGATACGAACAGGCTTCGTCCCAATGCGGAGTAATAATATTTCTTCGTAAAGAAGCGGATATAATTTTCCAGGGAAAACTGCTCCGTTTTGGCTGAGAAAAAGCTTCGGGTGATCAGGGTGCAGAACGGGTAGATCAGAAATACCAGCATAAATCCAATCACCAACAGTTTCACCCAGAACCAGAAATCCAGTCTTTTCTTGGTTACCATGAAATCACCTCCTGGGTTGCGGCATCGTAAACGCCTACGGCACGGATATCAAAGTTCACTTTCACCTTCTGGCCGTCTGGTCTGACGATCTGCACGTCCTTGGTGTACTCATTTAACTGCAGAGTCTGGCCATTGTCCAGCTCGATCTCATACTCGATGAAGTCACCCAGGAAGATTGACATCACTATTTTTCCTGGAAGACCTTCCTTCTCATCAAAGAACAGCTGCTCCGGTCTTGCGGAAATGATGCCTTTGCCGGAAAATGGCTTCTTTAACTGACAGGTGATCTTGCACTCGCCCTTAATGTCCAGCACCGCCGCGTTAGGATCGTCTCCCTTGACCTCACAGTCTACGAAATTGGATACGCCGATAAATCCGGCAACGAAGGTATTCTCCGGTTTCTTATAGATAGATTCCGGAGTTCCCACCTGCATGATGTTCCCTTCCTTCATAACCGCGATCCGGTCAGAAATGGCCAGCGCTTCTTCCTGGTCATGGGTGACATAAATCGTGGTAATTCCCAGACGTCTCTGCAGCTTCTTAATAGCAGTTCTCATCTGCACACGCAGCTTTGCATCCAGATTGGAAAGCGGCTCATCCATCAGAAGAACACCCGGCTCGATGACAAACGCTCTGGCCAGCGCCACACGCTGCTGCTGTCCTCCAGAAAGCTCATTGGGCTTTCTGTCCTTTAAATTCTTGATCTGCACCAGATCCAGGGCCTCTTCCACTTTACCTGGGATCTGCTCTTTCGGACATGTCTTCGCTTTCAGTCCATATGCC
>CAKRWX010000159.1 GCA_934418055.1 uncultured Lachnospiraceae bacterium | reverse complement strand
CTATGACCTGTGTCTGCTCCGTAGGACTGGATATGATCGCGATTCCTGGAGATACCACTCCAAGCACGATTGCGGGAATTATTGCAGACGAGGCAGCGATCGGCATGATCAACCAGAAGACTACAGCAGTCCGTGTGATCCCTGTGATCGGTAAATCCGTTGGAGATACCGTAGAATTCGGCGGACTGTTAGGCTATGCTCCGGTCATGCCGGTGAATCCATATTCCTGCGAGAAGTTTGTGACCAGAGGCGGACGGATTCCAGCTCCGATCCACAGCTTTAAGAACTAGGAGGAGATTATGAAGATTTATCTGATCCGCCATGGAAGACAGTGTAGTAAGCTGTGCAATGTGAACGTGGATTTATCCCAGGAGGGATATCGGCAGGCGGCTCTGTTGGGAGAACGGCTGGCAGGGAAAAATATTGATAAGGTTTATTCCAGTGATTACCTCCGGGCAGTTCAGACAGCGCAGGCAGCCAATCTGTATTGGAATGTGGAGCATGAGATCGATCCGGGGTTGAGGGAAATCAGCTTTGGCGACATGGAAGGCCTGAGTGATAAAGTGATCGCGGAGCGTTTTGCGGATTTTAAGAAAGAACAGGCGAAAATGGAACAGGATCTGCCTTATCCGGGCGGTGAATCTGCAGGTGATGCGGTGAAGCGGGCATTTCCGGTATTGGAACGGATCGCAAGAGGACCGGAAAAGCAGGTGGTCGTAGTTAGCCATGGCTGTCTGATCCGCAGTCTTGTTGCCCATATTTTAGGAATCGATCTGGCGAAGCTTGGAATTTTCGGAAAAGGTATGGAAAACAGCAGTATTACGGAGCTGACTTATGACCCGGAGCTGGATCAGTTCCGGCTAGAACGGTTTAATGACTATGCTCATCTGGAGAAATATCCGGAGCTTCTGCGGGCTGCGTGGGTAGATGCGGAAAATTAAGCAGACTGAAGAACTGTAGGTGCATATGAGTGAAAAATGCAATTGCAAATTAGATAAAAGACGGGAAGAATTATGGAAAGAATCAAAGAATTTTTAGATGAACAGCTGGGACAGATCATTCTCAGCAATTCCCGCAGAAAAGAAGAGGTCTCCAAGGTACGTGTGAGACCTCTTCTTCTGCAAGGGAAATTAGTATTTCAGGCGGAAGAGTTCCGGGGAAAACAGGCGTTCCATCAGAATCTGACCAGGGACGAAGTGTATGAGTATCTTCAGAATGCTATGAATGATACCTTCCGCCAGCTGGAACTGGCATCCGCCAAAGGCTCTGCCCAGATTCTGGTCAGCAAGAACGGAAAAATGACTGTGAAGGTGAAAAAGAACCGTCCGACAGACGGCCAGGCAAAGATCCAGGCACCGTCGGCCCTTCTGGATCACAACCGGAAAAAGAAATATGTGCTGGAAGAGGGAAAACCAGTTCCATTTTTACAGGACCTGGGAGTGATGACGGCAGATGGCAAGATTGTCCATTCCCGCTATGACAAGTTCCGCCAGATCAACCGTTTCCTGGAGTTTGTCCAGGATATCCTGCCGAAGCTGCCAAAAGGACGGGAGATCAACATCATTGATTTTGGCTGTGGAAAGTCTTATCTGACCTTTGCCATGTATTATTATCTGAAGGAATTGAACGGATTTGATATCCGTGTCATTGGTCTGGACTTAAAGCAGGATGTGATCGACCACTGCAATCAGCTGGCGAAGAAATATGGATTTGAAAAACTGGCCTTTTATCACGGGGATATCGCTTCTTATGAGGGGGTAGACCAGGTGGATATGGTGGTGACACTTCACGCCTGCGACACAGCTACGGACTATGCTCTGGCAAAGGCAGTCCGCTGGAATGCATCGGTGATTTTATCGGTTCCATGTTGTCAGCATGAACTGAACCGCCAGATGAAAAATGACGTGTTGGAGCCTGTTTTGCAGTATGGTCTGATCAAGGAGCGGATGGCGGCTCTTTATACGGATGGCATTCGTGCGGAGATCCTGGAAAATCACGGCTACCGCACCCAGATCCTGGAGTTCATCGACATGGAGCACACGCCGAAAAATATCCTGATTCGTGCGGTAAAAGAAGGAAAAGGCAAAAAAAATGGAAAAAAATTGCAGGAAATGATAGATTTCCTGCATGTGGAGAATACGCTGGCGAAAGAGATCGGTATCCAGATGTAAATGATCCTGGACATAGAAAACGGGCAAGTGATCCGGCAGACCTACCGAATGATAACAGAATGGGTGTATTCATTAGGCAGTGCCTGTCCGGTTTTGGCCTGGTAAACGGCCTGGTACAGATGGGAGCAATACAGATCCTTCTGAAAATCTGAAAATGCGTGTTCTGATAAAATCTTAGAGGCATCGGCTGTCTTGGTGATCAAAGGCAGTGCGGATGCCTTTTTGATTGCGCTTAACAGGGCTGAAGACTCCCGGCGGAAGCCTAATACACGGATGTAAGACACATAGCCACGCTGTTTCCGGCGGATGGTGTCATCCTCGGTCATATTCAGCAAAATATGGAAAAGACTGCGGCTGATCCGGGTGTAGGTGTACTGTCGGGTCTTCAAATTCTGGATCCGGCTGGAAATAGAGGAAAAGTCCAGAACCTGTCTGCGGATCCGCTGTGCCAGTTCCGGAGATACGTCCAGAAATTGCCCCAGATCCGTTCCCCGACGATCTAATTCCAGAAGGCGGAAAGAGAGAATGGCGGAGAAGTCATCGACGGTTAATGGCGTTCTGGTGCGGGCAAGTTCCAGGGCAGCTGCGGGCATTTGAGAGGCTAGAAGCTGGACAGAATCGCTGGAATTGTCAGAATTACCAAAGCCACCAGAAATAATAGGTTGCAGGGATTCCGGATTAGCTTTGGATATAGACGGATTAGGTATAACGGCAGTTTGTGCCTCTAACACCGCCCGGATTGCAGTGGCTGAGGCCATAGGCTGATCTGGGAAGATCGCCGCCTCGTGATAACCACTGCCCATCCGCTTAATGGTAATTGGTGTGATGGCACTGTTACGCTTTTTTAAGGCTTTTAAATATTCAATTCCCAGTGTATTGTTGGGCTGGTTTAAAAGTTCCAGATCAATATTACGGTCATAGGAAGACAAAGCAGCAGCTCTTGCCTGCGGAAATGTGTACCCTTCTTTTAAATACTGGCGGAGCGCCTGCTGGTATTCCTCTGGTTCTTCCACCAGAAGATCTGCGGCAGCGGAAAGCTCTTCCAGATCCCCGGATTCGCTTCCGAAACACAGATGGCTCACTCCCATAGCGTCCAATAATGCCACGCCGCAGGCCGCAAAGTCCTCGGCGCTGCTGGAGGCAAAGACAGGCGGAAGTTCCACCACCAGGTCTGCCCCGGCATCCAGCGCCATGGCCGCACGGGTATATTTATCAAAGACAGCCGGTCCGCCACGCTGCACGAAATCTCCACTGATGGCAGCAATACAGTAGTCCGCTCCGGACAGTTCTTTTGCTTTTTTTAATTGATATGCATGACCGTTGTGAAATGGGTTATACTCTGCTATGATACCGACTGCGGAAACAGAAGACTGGGACTGTTTTTCCATAAAGATATCTCCTTGAGGTTTTTGTGGGCTGTGCAGCAAGCACACGATCCCACTGGATAACCATGATTATAACACAGACGGACAGAAAAAATAATTGTTTTACAAAAAGTGCAAAGGAATTTCCAGACACTACTTGAAAAAAAATGCTGAACATCCTAAAATAAGGATAGAATCACAACGTATGTGTTGATTTAGATTTCATGAAGAAGAAAGAGGAGAGATTAACGGTATGAAATTCATTGTTGAAACCAGTGCACGTCACGTACATGTTACTCAGGAAGATTTAGAGACATTATTTGGTAAAGGATATGTATTAACAAAGAAGAAAGATTTATCCCAGCCAGGCCAGTACGCATGTGAGGAGAGAGTTACTGTTGTTGGTTCCAAGAAGGAATTAGCAGGCGTATCCATCCTTGGACCATGCAGAAAAGCAACTCAGGTAGAGCTTTCTTTAACAGATGCACGTTCCATCGGTGTTGCAGCTCCAATTAGAGAGTCTGGCGATATTGCAGGCAGCGGCGCTTGCAAGCTGGTTGGACCATGCGGTGAAGTTGAGTTAAAAGAGGGCGTGATCGCAGCAAAACGTCATATCCATGCAACCACAAAAGATGCAGAGGCTCTGGGCGTTACTAATGGCGAGATCGTATCTGTAAAAGTAGATACAGAGGGCAGAAGCCTGGTATTCGGTGATGTTGTTGTTCGTGTAAGCGATTCTTACGCATTAGCAATGCACATCGATACGGATGAGTCTAACGCAGCAGCTTGCGGCAGAGAAGTTTACGGCGAGATCGTAAAATAATCATAACGATTACAAACAGTCATAACTGTAACGAAGAAGGAGAAACAAAATGAATATTTTAGTAGTTAACTGCGGAAGCTCTTCCTTAAAGTACCAGTTAATCAACATGGACGATGAGAGCGTTATTGCAAAAGGTTTATGCGAGAGAATTGGTATTGATGGATCCAAGCTGACTCATCAGCCAGCAGGCAAAGACAAATATGTAGTAGAGCATGCAATGCCAGACCATACCGTAGCTATCAAACTGGTTATGGACGCACTGGTTGATCCAGAGCACGGCGTAATCAAGAGCACTGATGAGATCGCAGCTGTTGGACATCGTGTTCTGCACGCTGGTACTGTTTACAGCGATTCCATCATTGTAAATGAGGATGTTAAGAGAGTCATCCGTGAGTGCTTCGACTTAGGACCTCTGCACAACCCAGCTAACTTAATGGGTATCGAGGCTTGTGAGAAGGCTATGCCAGGCAAGCCAAACGTAGCTGTATGGGATACTGGATTTGGTATGAAGATGCCAGAGAAAGCATATCTGTACGCAATCCCACACGAGTACTATGAGAAGTACAGCATCCGTAGATACGGCTTCCACGGCACCAGCCATATGTTCGTATCCGGCGAGGCTATCAAGTTCGGCGGCCTTGATCCAGAGAACGCAAAAGTAATCGTTTGCCACTTAGGCAACGGTGCAAGCGTTTCTGCTTCCATCGGCGGCAAGTGTGTAGATACCAGTATGGGTCTGACACCTCTTGAGGGTCTGATCATGGGAACCAGAAGCGGTGACATCGATCCAGCTGTTGTTCAGTTCATCTGCAACAAAGAGGGCAAAGATGTAAACGAAGTTCTGAACATCCTGAACAAGAAGTCTGGTGTTCTTGGTATGAGCGGCGGCGTTTCCAGCGACTTCCGTGATATCGAGGCAGCTGCAAAAGAGGGCAACCACTTAGCAGAAGTAGCATTAGACGCATTCCGTTATCGTGTAGCAAAATACATCGGCGCTTACACCGCAGCAATGAACGGCGTAGATGCAATCGCATTTACCGCTGGTGTTGGTGAGAACGATAAGGCAACCAGAAAAGCAATCTGCGAGTACTTAGGATTCTTAGGCGTTAAGATCGATGATCAGGCAAATGACGTAAGAGGAAAGAACGCAGTGATTTCCGCAGCAGATTCCAAGGTAAAAGTAATGCTGATCCCAACCAACGAAGAGTTAGCTATTGCAAGAGATACACTGGCTCTGGTTAAATAATCAAATTAGTTCTGAAATTTAAATCTTTTAGAAAAATTTGGTTGACAAAATGTACGCGCCTATGTATAATATCATAAGTGCGTATTGGAGAAACAATATGCTCATAAATTTAACAGAGTTGTTTACCAGAGAGGGTAAAACCAACGATTATGCAGTAGAATTGGACTGCAGGGAATTCCAGATTCCGCAAGGAGATTGCCCTGTAAGCGATTCAAAGCCTGTTGCCCTTCATATTGAGAATGTGGGAGACCGGACGCTGGTGTTGACCGGAGAAGCAGAGTTTTCTCTGATGATTCCGTGTGACCGCTGTCTGGAGCCGGTAGAAGTACCGTTCCAGCTGTCCATCGAGCGCACTTTGGATATGAATCTGACAGACGAGGAGCGTATCGCCGATCTGGATGAGCAGCCATACTT
>CAKRWX010000158.1 GCA_934418055.1 uncultured Lachnospiraceae bacterium | reverse complement strand
TGTGGATATTCGCTGCTGAGACCGCAGTTTGAGGAGAAAGGTGTGGAGATCATCGGAATCAGCAAGGATTCGGTGGCTTCCCATAAGCGGTTTGAGGAGAAACAGGGGCTGACCATCACGGTGTTGGCGGATCCGGAGCTGGAAGCGATCCAGGCTTATGATGTCTGGCATGAGAAAAAGATGGCGGGCAAGACCTATATGGGCGTGGTGCGGACCACGTATCTGATCGATGAAAATGGCGTGATCGTGAAGGCCAATGACAAGGTGAAAGCGGCGTCTGATCCAGAGACCATGCTGGGAGAGATCGGATGAGGATCATTTTATCTCCGGCAAAGAAAATGAACACAGATCCGGATATCATGGCCCCTGCGGGACTTCCGGTATTTTTAGACCAGACAAGGGTGATTCTGAAATGGCTTCGTGAGAAGACGGAGGAGGAGCTTCAGACCCTGTGGGGATGCAACGATAAGATCGCCGCACAGAATGTGGAGCGTCTCCGTCATATGGATCTGGAGCAGGGACTGACTCCGGCGGTTTTATCTTATGAGGGGATCGCTTACCAGTACATGGCTCCAGCGGTGTTTGAGACCACTCAGTATGCGTATGTGCAGGAGCATCTGCGGATTTTGTCGGCGTTTTATGGAGTGTTAAGGCCCATGGACGGTGTGACGCCATACCGGCTGGAGATGCAGGCGAAAGCATCGGTGAATGGTGCAAAAGATCTCTATGAATTCTGGGGAAAACGGCTTTATGATCAGGTGATGGACTCGTCCCGGATCGTGATCAATCTGGCGTCGAAGGAGTATTCCAAGTGTTTGGAAAAGTATCTTCAGCCCGGTGATATCTGGATCACCTGCAATTTCGTGGAAGAAGTGAAGGGGAAAATGGTGACCAAGGGCACATACGCCAAGATGGCCAGAGGGGAAATGGTCCGCTTTATGGCGGAGCACCAGGTGGAGGATCCGGAAGATATTAAGAAATTTGACCGGCTTTCCTATCGGTACCGGGAAGAACTGTCGAATGACAGGACATACACGTTTGTGCGGGAGCCACACCAGGAGGACGAGGAAAATTCGACGGTTGAGCAGTCTGAGAAAGAACAAACAAAGCCGAAACAGACAAAATCAAAGCATTCCGCTCAGAAATTGCCGGATCCTGCTGCGGAGAAAAAGATCCTTCGCAAAGAATTAAAACAGAAGCGGAAAAATCTCCCGGAAAGTTACCGCCATCAGGCAGACATCCAGATCTCCGAACACATCAAAAACCTGGAGTTATATCGTCAGGCCCAAAGGATCTTCTGTTATGTCAGCATGGCGGAAGAGGTCGATACCAGGGCTTTATTGGAGAATATGCTGGCGGATGGAAAGACAGTAGCGGTCCCATTATGCCTGGAAAAAGGCGTGATGGAACCGAGACAGATCACCAACATGGATCAGCTGAAACCGGGAGCTTACGGTATTTTAGAGCCCAAAGAGGATACCAGAAAACTGGAGCCAGAAGCATTGGAGCTGTGCGTGATTCCTTGTGTATCATGCAGTCCGGATGGCATCCGGCTGGGCTATGGCGGCGGCTATTATGACCGCTTTCTCCCCAAAACAAAGGCAAAACGGGTGATCCTTTGTCAGGAGCAGATGCTCTGTGAGGACATTCCGGCGGAATCCCATGACTGTCCCATGGATATGGTGGTGACGGAGGCTGGGGTCCATAGTTTGGGCAGATAGCCATGTGTGAAAGGATCTGCATGCCTGCGATGATGAACTGTAAAAAAATTGTATAATTCTCGCAAAATGTAGAATCTGGTCGGCGCAATTCATGGAAAATAGATAGAAAAAAATGTGGAATATTTCCTAGAAAGATTGTATGAATAAAAATACAAGACAAAGATCGGAAATAAAAAGCCAAAAATATATGCGAAATAGACAAAAATAGGACGACGGACAGGCCCGGAATAAAAATTTGACAATCAAGGTTTTTTTATGTTATAACTCTTCCAACCGATAAGGTTGCCATTTAAAAGGAGTTGAAAACATGAAACAGAAAAGAATTATGCTGCCAACCATCGATGACGCAAAGGCATTTGTTGCTGCAGCAACTCAGTGTGACTTTGATATTGACGTATATTATAACCGGGTCGTAATCGACGCAAAATCCATTCTTGGAGTATTAAGCCTGGATTTAAGAAATGTACTGACTGTTCAGTATAATGGCGAGAACGAAGAGTTCGAGGCTTTCTTAGAGAAGATGGCCGCAAAGAGAAGCGTTGCATAAGAGTAGATAAGAGAGAGGATCGTCTGTTGTGGACGGTCCTTTTTTTCATAGGAAATTGCGTCCTATGAAAAAAACGCTCCGCGGAGATCGCACTGCGGCGGCGGGGAAGTATGTCGCTTGCGCGACCCGCCGCAGGCGGAGAATCCTGCGAGCAGGATTCTTTTTTACTTTTGCAGGAATTCCCTGTCAGATGAAGAAACGTCAGAAACCAGATGCGGGGGAAACGAAAGGAAAAACAGGCGTATTTATGGTGATGGGAGAAAGGAGGGGACAGCCATGGAAACAGAGATGCGGGTGATCCGGATCTCCGTGCGGAATCTGGTGGAATTTGTCATGAGAAGCGGCGATCTGGACAACCGGCGGCTGTCCGGCGCGGAAAAGGACGCCATGCAGGCGGGAAGCCGCATCCACCGGAAGATCCAGAAACAGATGGGAGCCGGGTACAAGGCGGAGGTCTCTTTAAGCACCAGGATCGACGAGGGAGAATTTGAACTTCTGGTGGAGGGCAGAGCCGATGGGATCATGACCGATGTGTCTGGTCATGTGGTCATTGACGAAATCAAGGGCGTTTATCTGGATATTGACCGTCTGGAGGAGCCCATCCAGGTCCATCTGGCCCAGGCCATGTGTTATGGGTATATGTACGCCAAACAGGAGCAGTTGGCGGAGATCGGGATCCAGGTGACCTACTGCCAGCTGGAGACGGAGGATATCCGCCGGTTTACGAAGGATTACAGTCTGGAAGAACTGGAACAGTGGTTTCAGGGCCTGATTCACGAATATGTGAAATGGGCCAATTACCTATACGAGCATGAACTGCGCCGGGACGCTTCCTTAAAAGACCTGCAGTTTCCATTTTCCTATCGTCCGGGCCAGCGGGAACTGGCGGTTTCCGTCTATAAGGCCATCGCCAGGGAGAAGGATCTGTTTATCCAGGCACCGACGGGAGTTGGGAAGACCCTTTCCACCGTATTTCCGGCGGTAAAGGCTATGGGTGAGAAAATGGCGGATAAGGTCTTTTATCTGACGGCCAAATCCATTACCCGGACCGTGGCGGAGGAAGCCTTCCGGATCCTGCGGGAACATGGGATGTACTTAAATACAGTGGTGATCACGGCAAAGGAGAAGCTGTGTTTTCAGGATGAGATCTCCTGTAATCCAGATGACTGTCCCTATGCCAAGGGCCATTTTGACCGGGTTAACGATGCGGTATATGAAATCATTCACACAGAACAGGGAATTGGACGGGAAGAGATCCTGAGGTATGCCAGGGAGTACCAGGTATGTCCTTTTGAATTCTGCCTGGATATCTCCAACTGGGTGGACGGGGTGATCTGCGACTACAATTACGTGTTCGATCCCCATGTGCGGCTGAAACGGTATTTTTCTGAGGGAATATCAGGAAATTATCTATTTCTGGTGGATGAGGCCCACAATCTGGTATCCCGTGGCCGGGAAATGTACAGCGCGTTTCTGATCAAAGAGGATGTGTTGTTAACGAAGAAGATCTTAAAGGGCCACGGAAAATTGACCAGGGCTTTGGAGAAGGTCAACCGCCTGCTGCTGGAAATGAAACGGGAAGCAGATGGATACCAGATTTATGAAAACGTTCACACATTGGTGCTGGCACTTCAGGCTTTATATGGAGAGCTGGAGCCATTTATGGAAGAACATGATTCCTTTGAAAACCGGGATCTGGTGCTGGATTTTTATTTCCAATTGAGGGATTTTCTGACGGTGTACGAGGATCTGGGGGATGATTACCAGATCTATTCGGAGTGTCTGCAGGATGGAAGATTCTTAGTGAAATTGTTCTGTATGAATCCGGCGAGACATTTGAAAGAGTGTCTGGAGAAAGGGCGGGCTACGGTATTTTTCTCGGCCACTCTGCTTCCGGTCACTTATTATAAAGAGCTGCTTAGCGGGAATCCGGAGGACTATGCAGTCTATGTGGAATCGCCATTTCCTAGGGAAAACCGGTGTTTACTGGTGGCGTCGGACGTGTCCAGCCGTTATACTAGGCGGAACCGGAGGGAGTATGAGCGGGTGGCGGAGTACATCCGGACGGCAGTGCAGGGACGGAAGGGCAATTATCTGGTGTTTTTCCCATCGTACCAGTATCTGAAAGAGGTGGAGGAGATCTGGAAGCAACGTATGGAAGAACAGGCAAATGGAAAGCTGCAGCCAGAAAGCGATGCCATCCATTGGTTGAGCCAGGACAGCCACATGAGAGAAGAAGAGCGGGAAGCGTTCTTACAGGAGTTCGAGAAAGAGCGGGACGGGACTTTTGTGGGATTCTGCGTGATGGGTGGAATCTTCTCGGAGGGAATCGACTTAAAAGAGGACCGGCTGATCGGCGTGGTGATCGTGGGGACAGGGCTTCCTATGGTCTGCACGGAGCAGGAACTGCTGAAAGGATATTTTGAAAAGACTAACCAGAAGGGATTTGATTACGCTTACCAGTATCCAGGCATGAATAAGGTGATGCAGGCGGCGGGGCGGGTGATCCGCACCATGGATGATGAGGGAATCATTCTGCTGCTGGATGACCGGTTCTTGAGGAGAGAGTATCAGGAAATGTTTCCGAGAGAGTGGTGGCCGTACCAGATCGTGAACCGGGAAAATGTGGGGAAAGCGATTGAAGATTTCTGGCGAGAACGGGAAAAGCAGTAACCAGTCATCAGAATCGACACGCCGCTGTTTTGACAGCAAGGCAGTTTCTGTAGATCTAAAGGAGGACATAGAAGCACGTAATTGTGAAGTGGTTGAAATGCTATGAAAATAGAGAAAAACCGGGACTGGAAAAGAAACCAGAACCCGGTTTTTTAAATGCTATCATTGTTGTATAAGTGTTTGCTAGGCTGGTACAATCACAGCATCGACATAAACTGCTTCGCCGTCTGCGAGATCGGCATCCGCTCATTATAAGCTACCACCATCTGCCGTTTCGGCAGCTCTTCCTTCAATTTCACCACAAACAGATCCTTATCATTCGCCGGAATACAGAAATCCGGCACAAATGCGATGCCAAGGCCGATGCGGGCCAGATCAATCAGCAGATCGTTACTGCTCAGCTCGATCTCCGGAACCAGGTCCAGATGGGAGCGCTGGAACATGGCATGCAGGAACTCGCTGGTGGTACTCTTGCGGTCCAGCATCAGGATCGGGTATTTCTGCAGATCCTCTAAGCTGACTTCCCGTCCATCCAGAGGAAAATACTGGCGGTTTGCCACAAACACATCGCGGAATTCATTGATGACCCGCGGAATGTGGGTGCTGGAGAGGGCGGAGTTTGGATAGTTCACGATGACGAAATCCACCTGGCCGTGCTCCAACAGGGAAGCGCAGGCGATGGAGGTCTGGTTGGTCACTTTAATATGCACGTGCGGAAACTGCTTGTGGAACTGGTTCAGATATGGAACCAGGTAGTACCGGCAGATGGTATCGCTGGCACCGATGCGGAGCTGGCCGCCATTTAAGGTGTGTGCCTCCAAAAGCTGGTTCTCGCCCTGCTTGATCAGATTCATGGCCGGTTCAATGTGCTTGAACAGGATCTCCCCTTCCGGTGTCAACTGAACCCGCTTGGTGCTGCGGATAAATAATTTCTGGTTCAGCTTCTTTTCCAGCACCTTGATGGACTGGCTGACTGCGGACTGGGAAATGAAGAGCTGTTTGGAAGCCTCAGAGAAGCTCAACGTGATCGCTACATGGTAAAACACTTTATATAATTCATAATTGATATCCATTATTAGTCCTCCTTATGAGTTAAGACCATCATATCACAGGTGGAAAGAAAATGCAAAGGGATAAATG
>CAKRWX010000157.1 GCA_934418055.1 uncultured Lachnospiraceae bacterium | reverse complement strand
ATACCAATATTAAGGTAATTTACTACGGCCATGACCTGCATTTTTTGCGGGAAGGCAGAGAATTTGCCTTAACCGGTGATCCGGCCCTGAAGCAGTCCTCCGAATACTGGAAGGCGGTGGAGACATCCCTCATGTACAAGGCAGCGATGTCCTATTACCCGTCCTATATTGAACGGGATGCCATCAAGGCAGAGGACGAGGAGATTCCGGTAAAGGATATCGTGGCTTATGTGTACGATGAATTTAAGGATAAGATCCCGGCTGATTTTGAAAAGAGGGAAGGAATCCTGTTTGTAGGTGGTTTTGCCCATCCACCGAACGCAGACGCGGTTCTGTGGTTCGTGAGGGAGGTTTATCCGCTTCTTCGGAGCGATATGGAAGCGAAGGGCCAGAAAGCCCCGGATTTCTATGTAGTTGGTTCCAAAGTGACAGATGAGATCAAGGCCTTAGAGCAGCCAGGCAACGGCGTAGTCATCAAGGGCTTTGTCAGCGAAGAAGAACTGGCAGAGCTTTACGATACTACCCGGATCGTGGTGGTACCGCTGCGGTATGGCGCAGGCGTCAAAGGAAAGGTGGTAGAGGCTCTTTACAATGGAGCAGCCATCGTGACCACATCCGTAGGCTCCGAGGGCATCCCAGAGGCGGAGACCGTGATGGAGATCGAAGATTCCCCAGAGCAGTTCGCTCAGGCAGTAGCAGATCTCTACGCAGATCCGTCCCGCTGCAGACAGATGAGCGATAAGACCCAGGAGTATGTCCGCAGACATTATAGCGTGGATGCGGCGTGGGAAGTGATTCGAGAGGATTTTGAGTAAGTTTTAATGTGCCATGCCGATTCATAGACTGCCGGAACCCGGCAGTCTATTTCATCACGGGCGTCCGCCCTATAAAAATGCAGGAACGAACTGCCCTTAGTGAGCAAGCTCCCACGGTCAGTTGGTTCCTACATTTTTGCATGGCAGCCTAAAAAGACATGAAAATTGCACAATTTTACTCTTGAAAATCAGAATTTTATGGTATACTTTAAGTATGCTGAGAACCCGGCGGCTTTTGGGCGCAGCCGGGTTTTCGTTTTTTATGGAATACTATTTTTTATAAGGAGGAGTTTTGTCATGAAATATTCATTATTTACGGTAAGTGTACCGGAGATGACACTGGAGGAAGCTGCAAAGAAGATGCAGGAGTATGGTTATGATGGTGTAGACTGGCGTGTTACTGATATTCCGACAGATCCAGAGATTTTAAAAGAAGCACCTTCCTATTGGAAAAATAACTATTGCACCGTTGACATCAACAAGGTAGAGGAGCAGGCAGAGGAGATCAAGGCACTTTCTGACAAATATGGCCTGGAGATCAATGCGTTAGCAACCTACTTAGACTGCAGCATGGACCCAGAGAAGATCGAGAGCTGCATGAGAGCTGCTAAGAAGATGGGCTGCTCCAGAATCCGTGTCAACGCATTAAAATACGACGTTGCCCGCAACTATACCGAGATCTTTGCTGAGGCAGTTGCCGGATTTAAGAAGGTAGAAGAGCTGGCAAAGAAGACCGGAATCAAGGCGGACTTTGAGATGCATATGGGAACCATCACTGCTTCTGCAAGTGCAGCAAGGAAACTGGCTTCCTATTTTGATCCAAAGTATATTGGTGTTATTTATGATACCGGTAATGTTATTTACGAGGGATTTGAGGAGTATAAGATGGCTCTGGAGATCCTTGGACCGTATCTGGATCTGGTACATATCAAGAATGCCCAGTGGGTGAAGAAGGAAGTAGACGGCAAAGAGAAATATGTTCCGGACTGGGCTCCATTTAATGATGGATACGCAGATTTTGAGAGATGCTTTAAGGCATTAAAGGATGTTGGCTATGACGGATATGTGACATTTGAGGATTTCTCCAGTGCAGAGACCTCTGACCAGAAGTTAAAGACCAATATTGAACTGATCCGCGGTATCGTAGATAAAGTCTGGGCAGAATAAGTTTCTGATATCCCAGAAAAACCTTCAAATCATTTGAAGGTTGGTAATGTGCCTGCAGACGGGAAAGTCTCAAGCAGTTACAAGGTTTGAAAGGAAGAACGGATGTACCAGAAATACAGCATTGGAACGATGGCACATCTCATGGGGATTTCTGCGGAGGCGCTGCGATATTATGAGAGTAAGAATATCGTCAGTCCCATCCGCGATCCGGAAACCGGGTACCGGTATTACAATACCTGGGATTTTCATATGCTCCTTCGGGCAAGGCATTATCAGAATTATGGCTTTTCCCTGGAAGAGATCGGTGAACTGTTCCGCAGCGGGGAACTGTCCCAGGTGCGGGAGAAGATGGAAGACCAGGAGGCGGTGATCGAAAAAGAGATCATCCGTCAGACGAACCTGTTAAAACGGATCCGTCAGAGCCAGAGCATGTTAAAGGATGCCATGGACAGCGTTGGAAAGTTCCGGATCGAGGAAAGACCGGGCATTTACCGCATGAATACGCAGAAAAAGTACACATTATTCAAAGAAAAAGAGCAGCTGGATCTGATTTCTGAGTGGTCAGAAAAAGAACCGTTTGTATTTTCCTGTGCGGTCTTTTATGAGAAAGACATCCGGGACGGCAACTCGGACTTTGATTTTGGACTGGGACTATGCGAGGAGTATGCACCATTCTTAAATGTGAAAGAGTCAGAACTGGTGCAGTATTACCCGCCATGTCTCTGTGTCCATACCTGTGTCCCATCCCGTTCCAGCAAATATCTGAGCCTGGATAATCTGGCGGATGGTCTGGAATTTTTGCGGCAGAATGGCCTGACTCTCTGTGGTGATGTGGTGACCCAGGTGGTCTGCATGACCAAGCCGGAAGAGGAATATTTCAACTGGCACCTGGTATGGTTTCCGATCGCATCCCCTTATTGAGAAAGCTCGTTATAAATTTTACAAAAAAAACAGATATTTTTTCGGCAGAGTGTAGAAAAACACTCTGCTTTTTTTGTGTAAAATGCCAACTTGACCTTAAACCCCCTTGAATCTGTATAGTAATGGCAGAACAGAGCGTTAAAAAAATCACAAATATAAGCTTAAAAAGCAAAGAAAGGGGTAACAAATCATGAGTGATGAGAAGAAGGTTGTACTGATTACCGGAGGTGCCATGGGACAGGGACGTGCCCATGCAGTCAAATATGCAGAGAACGGCTTCAACGTTGTTCTGGCAGATATGTTAGATCCAGAGGATGAGAGATTCCAGGAGACCATCAGAGCGTTAAAAGCATTGGGCGCTGAGGTTCTGGCTAAGAAAGCAAACATCTGCAGCACACCAGATATGGAAAGCCTGTTTGCAGAGGCATGGGAGAAATTCGGACGTCTGGACGTTGTGATCGCCAATGCAGGCGTCATCAACTTTGGCAATACCTGGGAACTGACCGATGAGCAGGTAGAGAAGGTCATCAATATCGACCTGATCGGTACCTGGAGAACCGACAAATACGCAACCCAGTACATGTTAAAGCAGGGATTTGGAAGAATCATCAACATTGCTTCTACCAGTGGTCTTTACGGAACACCAAAGTTAGCTACCTATTGTATGGCAAAATGGGGTGTTCTGGGACTGACCAAGACTCTGGCAAAAGAGGTTGGCAGCAAGGGAATCATCGTAAACGCACTTTGCCCGACCAAGGTAAAAACGCCAATGTGCGAGACCCAGAGCTATGTAGAGTTCATCAACGAGCTGACTGGCAAGAACTTCAAGGATTATAAGGAAATGTATGCAGGCGTTCCATTCCTGGATGTGGAGGATATCTCCGATATGGTTTACTGGTTAGGAACCAGCCGCGCAGCAGGCAAGTTCAATGGCCGTGACGTGGCATTAGACTTAGGTACTCTTCAGTGCTAAGAAATAGATAGGTAGGTAAAGTATGGGAAACTTTGGATTCAAGAATGTTTCAAAACGGGACAGGATCGATCTGATGGAGTACCTCTGTTATGGACTGGGAGATTTCTCCTTCTGCTTCATTTACGGAGCCATCGGTTCCTATATCGTGTATTTTTATACCGATGTAGCCTGCATCAGTGCAGCTGTGGTAGGAACCATTCTTCTGTTCAGCAAGATCTTCGATGGAATTTCCGATATGCTGATGGGCTTTATCATTGAAAATGTCCATTCGCCCCTTGGAAAAGCAAGACCCTGGCTTCTGTGGATGGTGATTCCTTACTGCATCGGCTGTGTACTTCTGTTTACAGTTCCGAATTTCAGTGAAACAGGCAAAATCATTTATGCGTTCCTTTCGTATAACCTGATGGCAACCTGTATCTTCACCTCCATGAACGTGCCTTACGGTGTCTTGAGCAGCGTTATGACCAACAAGCAGAATGAGAGAGCTCTTCTCTCCATCAGCCGTGCCAGCCTTGGCGCTCTGGGCGTGTTTGTCATCAGCTCTTATGCGCCGGATGTGGTTGAAAAGATGGGCGGAGGCCCGGGCGGATGGCAGAAGACCTTCCTTCTGGTTGGTATCGTCTCCATCGCTTTATTCCTGATCACCTTCTTTGGATGTAAAGAGAGAGTTGGTTCCGGTGTTATGGAGCAGAAGACCGGAAAGAAATCTTCCCTGAAACTGTCAGAAGGGATCAAGATCTTATTTGCAAATAAATACTGGTTCATCATGCTGATGGTCAATATTTTCTATACAGCCATGACAAGCCTTTACGGCATGAACATGTATTTTGCCAAATATGTGATGCAGGACGCTGGTTATAACAAGACCATGATGATGTGCTCCACATTTGCTTCCATTCTGGTTCCGCTTTTATTAATCCCCATTGTCCAGCGGATCGGAAAACGAAATGTGGCTCTGTACGGCGGTGCCGGAATGGGTATTGCCGGACAGCTCGTCCTGATCTTATTTGCGGAGAAATCCATGGGCATCATGTACCTGGGCCTGATCTTGCGGGGCATGGGTGTGGCGTGTATCTCTGCAACCAAGTTTGGTATGATCGCAGACAGTATCGAATATGGCGAGTACAAGACCGGAACCAGAGCAGAAGGCTTTGTATATTCCGCAGCCTCTCTTGGCGTCCGTGTCGGATCTGCACTGGCATCTGCAGTTATCGGCTGGGTATTAGGAGCTTATGGTTACGACGGCAAGCTGGCAGTCCAGAGTGAGTCTGCCATGAAAGGCATCCGCATCATGTTCTACTATGCACCGCTGGTCGTATTTATCGCCATTCTTGCACTGTTATTCTTCTATAAACTGGATCGGGAGTATGACGGTATCATGAAGGTTTTAGACGAGCGTCATAAGAAGCAGGAAGAAGCGGCAGCGTAAAGAATCAAGCATCACGAAATACAAAGGGATGATCTGCACCTTCTGAAAATGAAGGGTGGGAAAATTCCCGGAAATGTAAAAAAAGGAGAGTATGAAAGTATGAAAATCACAAAAGCGACACGCTGGAGAGTATTCGCAGGCGTATGGCTGCAGAGCTTATTTACCTCTGCAACGGCTTATTTCAGCCTGTTCTGTATCCCGTTAACTACCAAGTTTGGCTGGAGCGATTCCGATTTCGCTTTAGCGTACACCATTTACATGTTCACCTATTGTGCCGTTGGTTTTATCGGCGGTTCCTTAGCTGAGAAGATCAGCCCAAGAAAGACCATTTACTTAGGTCTGTGCCTGTTTGCAGGCGGCTGGTTCTTGACCGGTTTTGCATCCAGTATTCCACAGCTGTACATTTTCTATGGTTTGATGGCTGGTGCCGGCGGCGGCTTGATCTACCCGGCTTGTCTTCCAACTGCATTAAAATGGTTCCCTGACCGTTCCGGTTCTATCTCCGGTCTGGTACAGGCTGGCGCATCCTGCGGCCCATTCATCATGAGCCCGATCGCCCAGACTTTGATCGAAAAAGTAGGCGCGCAGATGACCTGCCGCATTTTAGCAATCGTATTCCTGATCGGTGTTGGTATCGCAGCAGCAATGATCGTTCCTTGTCCGGAGGGATGGACTCCAGAAGGCTGGAAACCATCTGCTGAGCAGGCAAAGGTATTAAAGACCAAAGACTACAGCATGGGCGAAATGGTAAAAACCCCTGTATTCTGGGTACTGCTTCTGA
>CAKRWX010000156.1 GCA_934418055.1 uncultured Lachnospiraceae bacterium | reverse complement strand
ATTTGTGGGGATACAGACATTCCGCCAGACTTTCCTGATTCATGGTCAGGGCGTCCACATGGATGCTGTTCATCCGGTCTTTGATCTGCTTTAACATCTGCTCATCCACCCGCTCTTTCATGTAGCAGATGGCGATGTCTGTGTGGGAACTTTCTCCCATGGTCATGATCTCCATGGTCAGCTTCGGATCCCGGATTCTCCGCCGGATCAGCGCGGTATTGAAGATCAGGGTCTCCACGAAGCCGTCTCTGGAGCCCCGCATGACCTTGTCTTTTTCCGGCTCAGATACACCTCTGGCCGGATAGGTGCGGCAGTCGATGGCCAGACAGCGGTCATACCCATCAATGAAGACACAGGTGATTCCACTCAACAGCAGGGTGATGACAGAATCCTCCGTGTCCGGCAGGTCTACTTCGCCATAAGGCACGTACTGTTTGGAAAATTCGTGAACATCCGACGGCATGGCCTCCGGTTTGATGGAAGACCAGGCTTGTAGGATCTTTAACAATACCTCATCTTTGGTGAAGCCGTCCACAAAATACAGGCAGGCGTCCCTTCCTCCGACCCTGGCTGTGCGGTAGACCACATCAAAATTTGTCCCAACATCCAACAAGGAATGCAAATGAGAAATATTATCAGATAATACGGAAGAAAACTGCATAGTGCCTCCTTTTGACTGGAATGTACGCAATCGTAGCATTTATAGATGTCATAGAAGGAGTATTTACAGAAAATAGCAGGTTTATGTATGGAAAAATAGCGGGTAAAATTGACGTAAAAATACATAAATCGACTTTGAAAAGAAATGGAATTGTGCAAAATGACAGTGACAATGGTTGACAGGCGGGGGAATTAGTGATATTATTGATATCGTGAGAAGCACAAAGGGGTGCCTTACATGTAATCTTTTGGCATGGGGATGCCAGAATCTTACAACATATAATGTAACGGTGATAATCGTGACGTGGAAGCTGCTTTCTGTGGGGGAAAGGCAGCTTCCTTTTTAGTTTCACAGGAATGATATCCTATGAAATAAAAAATCCCGCCCACAAGCCATCACGGCCTGCGGCGGGAAGAAGAGAGTCTCTATTTTTGTCCTATAAAAAGGGAGGAGCCGGTGACTTCTTACGAAACCACCGGCAGATTATGAAAAAAATTTTATCGAATTGTTAGCAGCATTTCTTTCTTTCGATGATATAACTATATCAGTTAAATGTGAAGAAAGTTTGGAGCGCCTGTTAAAAAAATGTGAATGATTGTGAATGAAATATGAACGTCCGGCAACTGTGATGGTGTATCGCAGTTGCCGGACGTTTTGATATCAACTATTCAAAATGATATTTGTCAAGCAGTTCATTTTTCATCTTCCACAGCGGCATGGACAGATCCACGTGGGTCCGGTGTGGGTACTCCAGACGGAGGGACTCTTCCCAGAGAGTTGCGATCTCTTCTTTGCAATACTTCTGGATATCCATGACCTTCGGAGAGTGGTAGACGCACTTGCCATCCTTAAATACCGGGATCATCAGCTCGCGGATGGTGTAGCTGTCTGGGGCCAGGTGAGTCTTTTTCCAGGTCTCAACCGGATCGAAGAGCAGCAGGGATTTGCTGGAATCGTACTCCTCATCCACCAGACAGATCAGGTCTGCGATGATCTTGCCGGTTTCCTTATTATAGATACGGCGGATGGTCTTGTTGCCCGGGTTGGTGATCTTCTCGGCGTTCTCGGAGAGTTTGATCTTCGGGATGAATTTACCGGTCTCTTTATCCAGGATGGCAGCCAGCTTGTATACGCCGCCGAAGGACGGGCAATCCTTGGAGGTGATCAGGTTGGTGCCGACACCCCAGGAGTTGATGGCTGCACCCTGTAATTTCAGGCTGCTGATCAGGTTCTCGTCCAGATCGTTAGAAGCAGAGATCACAGCATCGGTGAAGCCTGCTGCATCTAACATTTTTTTCGCTTTTTTAGACAGGTAAGCCAAGTCACCGCTGTCTAAACGGATGCCATAGAAGGTCAGTGGGATTCCTGCTTCCTTCATCTCCTGGAATACCTTGATGGCGTTTGGTACACCGGATTTTAAAGTATCATAGGTATCTACCAGAAGAATGCAGGCAGTCGGATATAATCTGGCATAAGCACGGAAGGCAGTCAGCTCATCCGGGAAGCTCATGATCCAGCTGTGGGCGTGGGTTCCTTTTACCGGTACATCAAACATCTGTCCGGCTAAAACATTGGAGGTTCCGATACAGCCTGCGATCATGGCTGCCCTTGCTCCGTAGATTCCGGCGTCCGGTCCCTGTGCACGGCGCAGGCCAAATTCCATGATGCCATCCCCCTGGGCAGCATGGATCACGCGGGCGGTCTTGGTGGCGATCAGGCTCTGGTGGTTGATGATATTTAACAGAGCGGTCTCTACAAGCTGGGCCTCCATGATCGGTGCAATGACCTTCACCAGAGGTTCACGTGGAAATACTACAGTTCCTTCCGGAATGGCATAGACATCACCGCTGAAGTGGAAATGTCTTAAATAATCCAGGAAATCTTCTTCAAAAAGTCCCGTGGAGCGCAGATAATCAATATCCTCCTCCTCAAAATGAAGATTTTCCAGGTACTCGATCACCTGCTCCAGTCCAGCGCAGATGGAATAGCCGTTGTTGCATGGGTTGTTGCGGTAGAAGGCATCGAAAATAACGGTCTCGTTGGCGTCCTTCTCCTTAAAGTAGCCCTGCATCATGGTCAACTCGTATAAATCGGTTAATAGTGTCAGATTTCTTCCTGCCATAAGATTCTTCTCCTTATTTTCCCGTAGGTAATATGGTTTGTATCATAACATAGATTTTACAAAGAAGAAATAGATTGATAAAAAAATAACAAAGTATAACTTCCCTTGACAATGGTTCTTGTGCTTACTATAATAATATAGTCATAACGATTCGGAAACTCCGCCATTTTACAGGCAAAGGAGTGCGCAGGGACGGAACTGTTCCCGCAGCGGATCGTCATAGAGGAAAAACTGAGATGGAGACAGTAATCCTGTGAAGAAAGCCACAGCGAACCGGGGAAGGTGGAAGCCCGGTGCAAGTAGCGCAGACGATGAAGATCACTCCGGAGTTGCAGGCTGAACCGAAACGCCGGGATACGGAGAAACGTGCAAAGCGATAATCCGCCGCGGCATTCATAAGTAAGCTGGGCCGGGATTCCCCCGTTAAAAGGAACGCATATGTTGGTATGATGTAATAGGTGGTATAGCGAAGAATGAGCAGACTTTCGTCCTGATTACGGGGCGGAAGTCTTTTTTATATCTCTTCCTAAATAAAAGATCACCTGGAAAATGGAGGTTTTGAAATGTCAAAGTACGACAAAGTGCCTACAGACCTGAAATTTGTAGAGCGTGAGAAAGAAGTGGAGAAGTTCTGGGATGAGAATGATATCTTCCAGAAGAGTATCAAAGACCATGAAGGCCACCCAACCTATATGTTTTACGATGGCCCGCCAACTGCTAACGGCAAGCCACACATCGGCCATGTTCTGACCCGTGTTATCAAGGATATGATCCCAAGATACCGCACCATGAAGGGCTACAAGGTTCCGAGAAAGGCCGGCTGGGATACCCACGGACTTCCGGTAGAGCTGGAAGTTGAGAAGATGCTGGGACTGGATGGCAAAGAGCAGATCGAGCAGTATGGTTTGGAGCCATTTATCGAGCATTGTAAAGAGAGTGTCTGGAAATACAAGGGCATGTGGGAAGATTTCTCCGCAACCGTTGGTTTCTGGGCAGATATGGAGAACCCATACGTTACCTATCATAACAATTTCATCGAGTCCGAGTGGTGGGCATTAAAGCAGATCTGGGAGAAGGGCCTGTTATACAAAGGCTTCAAGATCGTTCCTTACTGTCCAAGATGTGGTACCCCACTTTCCAGCCACGAGGTTGCTCAGGGTTATAAAGACGTGAAAGAGCGCTCTGCTATCGCACGTTTCAAAGTAAAAGGCGAGGACGCATACATTTTAGCATGGACCACAACCCCATGGACTCTTCCGTCCAACGTGGCTCTGTGTGTAAACCCGAACGAGTCCTATGTAAAGGTAAAAGCAGCAGACGGCTACACCTACTACATGGCAGAGGCTCTTCTGGATACTGTTCTTGGCAAGCTGGCTGACAAAGAGGCCGGAACACCTGCCTACGAGATCCTGGAGAGATACATTGGTAAAGACTTAGAGTACAAAGAGTACGAGCCATTATTTGACTGTGCCGTTGGTGTCTGTGAGAAGCAGCATAAGAAAGCATTCTATGTCGTATGCGATACTTATGTAACATTGACTGATGGTACCGGCGTGGTTCATATCGCTCCTGCATTTGGTGAGGACGACTCCAAAGTTGGTAAAAAATACGACCTGCCATTTGTACAGTTAGTTGATGCAAAGGGTAACTTAACCAAAGAGACTCCATGGGAAGGCGTATTCGTTAAGAAAGCCGATCCATTGGTATTAAAAGCGCTGGATGAGAAGCACCTGTTATTTGAGGCACCGGTATTTGAGCATAGCTATCCACACTGCTGGAGATGTGATACTCCACTGATCTACTATGCAAGAGAGTCCTGGTTCATCAAGATGACTGCAGTGAAGGACGACCTGATCCGCAACAACAACACCATCAACTGGATCCCGGAGAGCATCGGTAAAGGCCGTTTCGGCGACTGGCTGGAGAATGTCCAGGATTGGGGTATCAGCCGTAACCGTTACTGGGGCACCCCATTAAACGTATGGGAGTGTGAGTGCGGACATCAGCATTCGATCGGAAGCATCGAGGAGTTAAAATCCATGTCTCCGAACTGCCCGGACGATATCGAACTTCACCGTCCATACATTGACGCAGTGACCATTACCTGTCCGAAGTGCGGCAAGCAGATGAAGCGTGTACCAGAGGTGATCGACTGCTGGTTCGATTCCGGTTCCATGCCATTTGCACAGCATCACTATCCATTTGAAAATAAAGAGCTGTTCGAGCAGCAGTTCCCGGCAGATTTCATTTCCGAGGCCGTTGACCAGACCAGAGGCTGGTTTTACTCCTTACTTGCGATTTCTACCCTGCTGTTTAACAAGGCTCCATATAAGAACGTTATCGTTTTAGGCCACGTTCAGGATGAGAATGGCCAGAAGATGAGTAAGTCCAAGGGCAATGCAGTCGATCCATTTGACGCACTGGCTACTTACGGTGCAGACGCCATTCGCTGGTATTTCTACATCAACAGTGCTCCATGGCTGCCAAACCGTTTCCATGGCAAGGCTGTCCAGGAAGGCCAGAGAAAGTTCATGGGTACCTTATGGAACACTTATGCGTTCTTCGTACTGTATGCCAATATCGATGATTTCGACGCAACCAAGTACACCTTAGACTACGACAAACTGCCAGTTATGGATAAATGGCTTCTGTCCAAGTTAAACTCCTTAATCAAAGATGTGGATGATAACCTGGCAAACTACCGGATCCCAGAGGCTGCAAGAGCACTGCAGGATTTCGTAGATGACATGAGCAACTGGTATGTCAGAAGAAGCCGTGAGCGTTTCTGGGCAAAGGGCATGGAGCAGGACAAGATCAATGCTTATATGACTCTGTACACAGCTCTGGTTACTGTATGTAAAGTAGCGGCTCCAATGATCCCATTTATGACCGAGTCCATCTACCAGAACCTGGTTCGCAATCTGGATAAGAACGCTCCAGAGAGCATCCATCTGTGCGACTATCCAACTGCCAACGAGGCTCATATCGACAAGAAGCTGGAAGCAGACATGGAAGAGGTATTAAAGGTAGTTGTTATGGGACGTGCTGCCAGAAATACCGCCAACATCAAGAACCGTCAGCCAATCGGCCGCATGTTTGTGAAGGCTCCGAACAAGCTGTCTGAGTTCTATGTGGAGATCATTGAGGATGAGTTAAATGTGAAGAGCGTTGCATTTACCGATGATGTACGTGATTTCACCAGCTACACCTTCAAGCCACAGTTAAAGACGGTTGGACCGAAATACGGCAAACAGTTAGGCAATATCCGCAAGGCTCTGACCGAGATCGACGGCAACCGGGCGATGGATACCTTAAAGGC
>CAKRWX010000155.1 GCA_934418055.1 uncultured Lachnospiraceae bacterium | reverse complement strand
TATTCTGCCAAAGCAGCCAGAAAGCTGGCGGAAAAATACGAAGTTCCCATGCCGATCGTGGACCAGGTCAATGAAGTCCTGTTTGAGGGAAAACCTGCTGCAGATGCCGTGCGGGAACTGATGCTTCGCGACAAAACCAAGGAAGCAAACACTTTGACGTGGTAAAATAATAACTTAATAACTTGTTATACTTAAAAAGTGTTGACATTTAAAAATAATGTACTTATAATTAACTACATTAATTTGTAAGTTATTTATGAGGAGGAAAACATTATGAAAAAACTGGTTAGTGTAGGTTTAGCAGCAGCTATGGTTGCTTCCATGACTGCTTGTGGTTCTAACAATACCGCAGAGACAACAGCTGCAGCAGCAGAGACTACCGCAGCGGCAGGTGAGACAAGCGCAGCAGCAGAGTCCGCAGCACCTGCAGCAGATGGCGCTTCTTTCAAGATCGGTGTTACCGGACCTTTAACTGGCGCAGCAGCAGCATACGGCAACGCAGTTGTAAACGGCGCAAAGTTAGCAGCAGATGAGATCAATGCAGCAGGCGGCGTAAATGGCTATACATTCGAGGTAAACGGTCAGGATGACGAGAACGATACTGAGAAAGCAATCAACGCTTACAACACTTTAAAAGACTGGGGTATGCAGATTTTCGTTGGTACCACTACTTCCAAACCATGTATCGCAGTTGCAGCAGAGACTGCAAATGACAATATGTTCCAGATCACACCATCTGGTTCCGCAGTTGAGTGTGTAGCAAATGACAACGTATTCCGTGTTTGCTTTGCTGACCCGGATCAGGGTACTGCTTCTGCAAAATACATCGGTGAGCACAAACTGGCTACTAAGGTAGCGATCATCTATGATAGCTCCACAGAGTATTCTTCTGGTCTGCGTGAGGCATTTGTTAACGAGGCTGCAAACCAGGGTATCGAGATCGTTGCTGACGAGGCATTTACCGCTGATACTAACACTGATTTTTCTGTACAGCTGGATAAAGCAAAAGACGCTGGCGCTGAGTTAGTATTCCTGCCAATCTACTATCAGGAGGCTTCCATCATTCTGAAACAGGCTTCTGATAAAGAGTTTGCTCCAGTCTTCTTCGGATGCGATGGTATGGATGGTATCCTTTCTGTAGAGAACTTTGATAAGTCTCTGGCAGAGGGTCTGATGCTGTTAACACCATTCTCCACAACTGAGGAGACCAGCAAGGCATTTACTGATGCTTATGTAGCAGCATATGGCATTGAGCCAAACCAGTTCGCAGCAGACAGCTACGATGCAGTTTATGCAGTAAAAGCAGCAATCGAGCAGTCCGGTGTAACACCAGATATGAGCGTATCTGATATCTGCGAAGGCTTAAAGACTGCTATGACTGAGATCAAGATCGATGGTTTAACTGGCGCTGACATGACATGGAACGCAGCTGGTGAGCCAAACAAAGCTCCTAAGGCTGTTATGATCGAGAACGGCGAGTATGTAATGCAGTAATTTTGAACATTCAAAATTCGATATTTTGCATCAGATCCAGAGCGGGGTCGTCTTCGTGACGGCTCCGTTTTCATATAGTAGGAAATTCCGTTGTAATTCCCTGCTACATGAAAACGCACTCCGTTGGATCGCACTGCGGCGGAGAGGAGTTATGTCGCTAAAGCGACCCACCGCAGGCGGAGAATCCTGCGAACAGGATTCTATTTTCAGTTAGATTTAAAAAATGTAGTAGCCCCCGTTAATAGGAACACGGGCAAAACGGGAAGCTGCACTTGTACATCAGTTTTGCCTGTGATATAATTCGAGATAAAATTAGAAAAATAAAGAGGTGGGGATTCATGAGTTTTCTGTCTTATTTAATCAATGGAATCAGCCTGGGCAGTATCTACGCGATCATCGCGCTTGGATATACCATGGTTTATGGTATTGCCAGAATGCTGAATTTCGCCCATGGTGATATCATCATGGTTGGCGGTTTCGCCGTGTTTACCATCGTCAGCACCCTGGGACTTTCTCCATGGCTTGGCCTTCTGGTGGCAGTGGTGGTCTGCACGGTTCTCGGTATTGTGATCGAGAAAGTGGCTTACTGTCCACTGCGTGGCGCGTCTTCTCTGTCTGTTCTGATCACAGCCATCGGCGTCAGCTACCTGTTACAGAACGTAGCGCTTCTGATCTTTGGTTCCAATGCCCGTCAGTTTACTTCGATTAT
The DNA here is from genome assembly GCA_934418055.1 of uncultured Lachnospiraceae bacterium. Lineage (GTDB taxonomy): Bacteria > Bacillota > Clostridia > Lachnospirales > Lachnospiraceae > UBA3402. The sequence goes on along the minus strand of CAKRWX010000155.1, from coordinate 3,926 downwards.
TAATCTGCCAAACTTAAAGCTGGCAGACGGTAAGCTGACCATTTCCGCAGTTACCATTGTAACGATCATTACCTGTATCGTGATCATGGTGGCGTTGACAACTTTCATTAACAAGACAAAGATCGGTCAGGCTATGTTGGCAGTATCGGAAGATACCGGCGCGGCCACCTTGATGGGTATTAATGTAAATAAGACCATTTCCATTACTTTTGCGATCGGTTCTGCTCTGGCAGCCATCGCGGGAGCGCTTCTTTGTTCTGCATATCCGTCCCTGACCCCTTATACCGGTTCCATGCCAGGTATCAAGGCGTTCGTGGCAGCCGTATTCGGCGGTATCGGTTCCATTCCAGGTGCCCTGATCGGCGGTATCATCCTGGGTGTGATCGAGAATCTGACGAAGGCATATATTTCTTCCCAGTTATCTGACGCAGTTGTATTCTCTGTCCTGATCATTGTACTTCTGGTACGTCCTACTGGAATTCTGGGCAAGAAGATTACAGAGAAAGTGTAGGTGGGAGATATGAAAAATAAGAAAGCATTGAAGCAGAATGCCATCACCTATGGTATGGTGATCGCGTTCTGGGCAGTGATCCAGATCATGATGATGACTGGCAATTTAAGCAGTCTGGCCAAGGGACTTCTGGTTCCAATCTGTATGTATGTGATTCTGGCAGTGTCTTTGAACTTAACCGTTGGTATCTTAGGCGAGCTGAGCCTTGGCCATGCAGGCTTTATGTGCGTGGGTGCCTTTTCCGGCGCATTCTTCACCAAAGTAGCAGAGAGCGCAATCCCAAGTGTCGGTGTCCGTTTCTTTATCGCCCTGCTGATCGGTGCGGCAGTAGCGGGCTTATGCGGTTTCCTGATCGGTATCCCGGTACTTCGTCTGAAAGGCGACTACCTGGCGATTGTAACTCTGGCATTTGGCGAGATCATCAAGAACCTGATCAACGTCATGTATGTAGGTGTTGACCAGCACGGTTTCCATTTTTCCATCAAAGATACCACATCCCTTGGTATGGATGAGACTGGTGTTGTCATCATCAAAGGTGCCCAGGGTATCACTGGTACGCCAAAGGCGGCAACCTTTACGGTTTCTATTTTACTGGTTCTGTTGACTCTGGTGATTGTTCTGAACCTGATCAATTCCAGAACTGGACGTGCAGTTATGTCTATCCGTGATAACCGGATCGCTGCAGAGTCTGTGGGTATCAATATCACCAAGTACAAACTGATGGCATTTGCCATTTCTGCTTCCTTAGCAGGTGTGGCAGGCGTTCTGTACGCCCACAACCTGTCTTCTCTGGCAGCGACACCGAAGAACTTTGGTTATAATATGTCCATTATGATCCTGGTTTATGTGGTTCTTGGCGGATTGGGCAATATCCGCGGTTCCATTATCGCGGCAGTGATTCTGACAGCTCTTCCAGAGTTACTTCGTGGACTGAATGATTATCGTATGCTGATCTACGCCATCGTGCTGATCGTGATGATGATCTTTAACTCCAGTCCAAAGGTATTGGAGAAGAGAGCAGTATTAAAAGAAAGATTCAGAAATAAGAAAAATACGGCAAAGGAGGCTGCTTAATTATGGCAATGTTGGAAGTAGAGAATTTAAGCATTTCCTTTGGCGGTCTGAAAGCAGTAGACGGTTTTCATATCTCCATTGAGAAGGGACAGCTGTATGGCCTGATCGGACCAAACGGCGCAGGTAAGACAACCGTATTCAACCTGCTGACTGGCGTTTATAAGCCAAATACCGGAAGTATCGTTCTGGACGGCCAGAACATCACTGGCCGAAAGACCATCGAGATCAACCAGGATGGTATCGCCAGAACCTTCCAGAATATCCGTCTGTTTAAGGAATTAAGTGTATTAGATAATGTAAAAGTCGGACTTCACAATCATTTTCAGTATTCCACCATTGATGGCATTTTAAGAACACCAAAGTATTTTAAGGTGGAGAAAGCCATGAATGAGAAGGCTATGGAGCTGTTAAAGGTGTTTGACCTGGATGGTGAGGCAGATTTTAAGGCGTCCAATCTTCCTTATGGTAAACAGAGAAAACTGGAGATCGCCAGAGCCCTGGCTACCGAGCCAAAGCTTCTTCTGCTGGATGAGCCGGCGGCTGGTATGAATCCGAACGAGACCGCAGAGCTGATGGAGACCATCCGTTTCGTTCGTGATCATTTTGGCATGACCATTCTGTTGATCGAGCACGATATGAAGCTGGTTTCCGGAATCTGCGAGAAGCTGACCGTATTAAACTTCGGACAGGTTCTGACAGAGGGTCCGACCTCAGAAGTATTGAACGATAAGCGGGTTATCACCGCATACCTTGGAGAGTAGGAGGAGAGTACAATGGCAGCAATTTTGGAAGTAAAGGATCTGCAGGTTTATTACGGCGTGATCCAGGCGCTGAAGGGTATCTCCTTTGAAGTAAACCAGGGAGAGATCATCGCGCTGATCGGCGCCAACGGCGCAGGAAAGACTACCACCCTTCAGACCATCACCGGTATGATCCCATCGAAGGGCGGCAGCATCATTTATGACGGACAGGACATCACCAAGATGCCTGGCTATAAGCTGGTGCCAATGGGAATCGCCCATGTGCCGGAGGGACGCCGTGTATTTGCGGAGATGTCCGTGCTTCAGAACCTGAAGTTAGGCGCGTATACCAGAAGCGATAAAAATGAGATCGAGGAGACCATTAAGATGGTCTACGAGAGATTCCCAAGACTGGAAGAGAGAAAGAACCAGATGGCAGGAACCCTGAGCGGCGGTGAGCAGCAGATGTTAGCTATGGGCCGTGCTCTCATGTCCCATCCGAAACTGATCGTGATGGATGAGCCGTCCATGGGTCTTTCCCCAATTTATGTGAATGAGATCTTCGACATTATCCAGGAGATCAATAAGTCTGGAACCACTGTTCTCTTAGTAGAGCAGAATGCGAAGAAAGCCCTGTCTATTGCGGATAAGGCATACGTTCTGGAGACCGGCAACATCGTATTAAGTGGCGACGCCAAAGAGCTGATGAACAATGACCGGGTAAAGAAGGCATACTTAAGCGAATAACATCCGAAAATTATAAGTCCCGAATAGGGAGACACCCCCTTGCATATACTTTAACAGCATAGCAAGGGGGTATTTTTATGGATCAGTATTCTGTATACAAGGACATTGAGGCGCGGACCGGAGGGGAGATCTACTTAGGCGTGGTGGGGCCGGTGCGGACGGGAAAATCCACCTTTATCAAGCGGTTTATGGAGCTTCTGGTGCTTCCAGCCATGGAAAATGAGCATGCAAAGAACCAGACCAGGGATGAACTGCCACAGAGCGCCGCAGGAAAGACCATCATGACCACGGAACCGAAATTTATCCCGAAGGAGGCGGCGGAGATTTCTTTAGACGAGGAGACCCAGGTAAAGATCCGTCTCATCGACTGCGTGGGATTTATGGTGGAAGGAGCGGCTGGACATATTGAAAATGACAAAGAGCGGCTGGTGAAGACTCCGTGGTACGAGGAGCAGATCCCATTTACCAGGGCGGCGGAGATCGGCACTAGGAAGGTGATCACGGATCATTCCACCATCGGGCTGGTGGTGACCACGGACGGTTCCATCGGGGACCTGAAACGGGAGGCATACATACCGGCAGAAGAGAAGACTGTCCAGGAATTGAAGAGACTGGGGAAACCATTTGTGATCCTGTTGAATTCTGTGAAGCCTTATTCGGATGAAACGGAAAAGCTGGCGGAGATCCTGGTGCAGAAATACGGAGTCAGTGTGCTTCCGGTTAACTGTGAGCAGTTAAAGAGGGAAGATGTGATCCGGATCCTGAATCAGGTGTTAAAGGAATTCCCGGTGACCCAGGTACGGTTTTCCATTCCCGGATGGCTGGAGGTGCTTTCTTCTGACCATTGGCTGAAA
>CAKRWX010000154.1 GCA_934418055.1 uncultured Lachnospiraceae bacterium | reverse complement strand
GAATAAAGAAGAAAATTAGTTATGGATAGTGATAAGTTATACCGAGTGAAGAAAGAGGATATCCCGAAGCTGGAGCGGCTGTTAACCGTCTGCTTTGCCCAGGATCCGCTGTACAGCCACTTAATCCCGGATGAGGGCACCAGAAAACGGTTATTGCCGGAGTTATTCCACTGCGATCTGGAGGAAATGTTCGCCACCTGCGAGATTTTCGCCGACAGCCCAGATCTGAACGGAATTCTGGTGGTTTCCGATGAGTCGGAGCCGTACAATTTCTTTCAGTATTATGCCACAGAACTTCATGCTTATTTAAAGACCGATGAGTATCTGATCAAGGAAGATCCTAGTTTGAAGACCTTCTGGAACTTTATTCTGGGTAAAGATTATCTGAACTCCAAGTGGACCGATCAGCTTCATCAGGAAGAGCGGCTTCACATTATCTATCTGGCTGTAGATCCGGCCATGCAGCATCATGGGATTTCTGCCCTTCTGATGAACGAGGCCATCGCGTATGCCCATCAACATCATCTGATGATCTCGCTGGAGACCCATAATGAGCATAATGTGGCGTTGTATCAGCACTTTGGGTTTAAGCTGTATGGGGTGCTGGAGAAGCATTTTGATTTGAAGCAGTATTGTATGATAAGGGAAGTGCAGTAGAGTGCTGACAGAGGTTGTTGGCGGAGGTCCGCAGCCAGTCGCCATGGAAGCACGGCAAACGCGCTCTCGCTCAGGGAAAACGCAGCGGTACTAAGCGCGCTGAAAGACACGCGCTAAGGACCGGCGTTTTCCAAGGTTTGCCTTAGCTTTCCGTGGTGCCTGGCTGCTGCGGTATTGGCAATCCTATGTTAGAAAATATATTTGGAAAAGAATAAACATTAAAAAAACCAGGTTCAATGGGAGTAGAAACTCTTTTTGAACCTGGTTTTGTGTTTAGCGATCACCAATATCGTAGGAGATGGGAACTGCATGGTTCCGTCTCCGGACTAGTTAACCAATATGATGAACAATTAATTACAGATTGAAACCAAAGTATTTAACAGCGTTGTAATAAGAAATACCCTGAACGATCTCCTTCAGAGACTTCATATCTGCCGGATACTCGCCATTCTCAACCCATCCACCGATCAGCTCGCACATGATTCTTCTGAAATACTCATGTCTGGTGTAGGATAAGAAGCTTCTGGAGTCGGTTAACATACCGATGAAGTTTCCTAAGCAGCCTAAGTTTGCTAAGGAGGTCATCTGCTGGGTCATACCTACTTTGTGATCATTGAACCACCAAGCAGAACCCTGCTGGATTCTTCCTGCAACGCCTGGACCCTGGAAGCAGCCGATGATGGTGCCGATGGCAGCGTTGTCATTTGGATTTAAGGAGTACAGAATGGTCTTCGGTACTTCGTTGGTTGCGCTTAATGCGTTTAAGAAATCTGCGGTCTGAGCAGATGGAGCGTAGTCGTTGATGCAGTCATATCCGGTATCCGGACCTAATTTTGCATACATACCAGCGTTGTTATCACGCTTGCAGCCATAATGTAACTGCATTACCCAGCCGATGCGGTTGTATTCTTTTGCTAAGAACTGTAAGAAAGCAGTTTTGTACTTGGTCTGCTCCTCTTTGGTGGTAGCTTCGCCAGCTAATGCTTTCTTGAAGATGCCATCAACCTCTTCATCGCTTGCAGGCAGATACATTACATACTCGATACCATGGTCGGATACGCAGCAGCCGTTCTCAGCGAAGTAAGCCATACGGTTCTTGATCGCCTCTTTTAAGGATGCGAAATCTTTTACTTCAACACCGCTCACAGAAGCTAATTTGCCGATATACTCTGTAAAATCAGGCTTCTCGATGTTAGTAGCCTTGTCTGGTCTCCAAGCTGGAAGAACCTGAACATCGAAGGTATCATCAGCAGCGATCTTCTTGTGCCACTCCAGAGTGTCGATCGGATCATCTGTGGTACAGATCAGGGTTACGTTGGACTGTTTGATGATGTTTCTTACAGTCATGGAATCATCCTGTAATTTTGCGTTGCACAGGTTCCAAACCTCTTCAGCAGTATCTCCATTTAAATATCCGTCATATCCGAAGTATTTCTTTAACTCCAGATGGCTCCAGTGATACAGTGGGTTGCCGATCAGCTTTGGCATGGTCTCAGCCCATTTCTGGAATTTCTCACGGTCGGAAGCATCGCCGGTGATGTATTTTTCATCAACACCGTTGGAACGCATCTGGCGCCATTTATAGTGATCTCCGCCTAACCATACCTGAGTAATGTTCTCGAATTTACGGTCCTCAGCGATCTCCTGTGGATTAATGTGGCAGTGGTAGTCCAGAATCGGAACGTTCTCTGCGAAATCGTGGTACAGAGTTTTTGCCATGTCTGTGGAAAGTAAGAAATCTTTGTCCATAAACTGTTTCATGAAATAACTCCTCCTTAAAATTAAAAATTTGTGGTTTGTTTTTGTATGAAATCGGCAGCAATGGTGGTTTTCCCAGGAACACTGCTTCCGTCAAACACCTTCATCAGGCTGTTTACTGTGGTGATGCACAGGGACTCTACCTTTGTATCAATAGAAGAAATCTCCGGATCTGTACAGTCAGAATAGATGGAATTGTTGTAACCGATGATCGCCAGTTCTTCTGGAACACGGATCTGATGGGCGTGGGCATATTTTAAAGCGCCAACGGCCAGAGAGTCATCCGAAGACATAATGGCATCAAAATGCAGTCCTGATTCCGCGATGGATTCCATCAGATCCTTCGCCTCATGGACATTCTTATTACAATGGAAAATGTATTCGTCCCGGGTGGATAGTCCGCAGGCACGAAGGGCGTTCTTATAGCCGTTCATTTTGTTGATTCCACTGTAAGACTGGCTGGTATAAAGATAAAGGATATCCCGGTGACCGGAACGGATCAGGCGGGTAGCTGCGTCATAGGTGGCGGTATAATCGTCACAGATGGTGCTGTAAATGCCGGGAGCATCCAGAAAGCCATTGACCAGCATCACAGGAAGATCTTTCGCTGCTTCTATAATATAGGAATTATCCTCTTCTTTCATCTCGATAAATTTCGAACCGGCCAGGATCATGGCATCCACCCGTTTGGACAACAGCAGTTCAAAATACTGCCGTTTATTCTCCAGGGAAGTGCCGGTACAGCACAGAATGGAGTCATATCCGTGAGCGCGCAGTTCCCGCTCCAGGTAGTAGATGGCATTGGCCAGATAGGGGTCGGAAGAATCCGAACACATGATACCTACGGTTTTCATGGTATTCAGTCCAAGACCGCGGGCAAATACATTCGGCGTATATCCCAGTTCATCCATGATCTCTAACACACGGTTGCGGGTCTTTTCACTGACGTTGGGATTGCCATTCAAAACACGGGACACAGTAGCAATGGAGACACCGGCCCGCTCGGAAACATCGTATATATTCACGTAATCACCTCATAATTCTGTAAGCGCTTACAATTCTATTTCATTATAATGGCTATAGAGAAAAAAAGCAAGAAGTTCTCGGCGTATTTTCGAAAAATTAAAAATGCTATTGACTTCTCTATCTGGATTCAGTAGAATAAATGTAAGCGCTTACAATGTGCGGAAAATGGATCTGTAAAAGCATCAGACAGATCCAGGAAAACTTGAAAATAAATGGAGCCATCCGGCCATACTGATATGGGATTCCATTTCCCAAACCAGACGGTCTTCATGGCGGCCGATCATCAAATCGAGGAGAAGAGAAAACATGCAGGATGTCATCAAGATTAACCAGGAAGACAATGTAGCAGTAGCTCTGCGTCCGATCGCGAAGGGCGAGACTCTGGATATTGCCGGAACACCGGTTACTACATTAGAAGAGATTCCACAGGGTCATAAAGTTGCGGTAAAACCGATTGCCCAGGGCGGCAACGTGATCAAGTACGGTTTCCGTATCGGTATCGCAAAAGAGGATATTAAAGTAGGACAGTGGGTACACGTTCACAATATCAAGACCGCTTTAGGCGATCTGCTTACTTACGAGTATGAGCCAACTAACCCATCTGTTACCGAGACAGAGCACGCTTACTTTGACGGCTTCCGTCGTACAGACGGCAAAGTCGGCGTCCGCAATGAGATCTGGATCGTTCCAACCGTTGGCTGTGTGAACTCTATCGCTCAGGCTCTGGAGAAAGCATCTAAGAAGTTCATCGGCGGAAGCCTGGAAGACGTCATTTCCTTCCCTCATCCATATGGATGTTCTCAGATGGGCGATGATCAGGAGCATACCAGAACCGTTCTGGCAGACATGATCCATCATCCAAACGCAGCTGGCGTTCTGGTTCTGGGCCTTGGCTGCGAGAACAGCAACATTCCAGTATTAAAAGAGTACATCGGCGAGTACGATGAGCAGAGAGTAAAATTCTTACAGTGCCAGGATGTAGAGGACGAGATGGACGTTGCTATGGAACTGATCGAGGAACTGGCTCAGTATGCGAAAGCATTCCAGAGAGAGAAGATCGACGCCAGCGAGTTAGTGATTGGTATGAAGTGCGGCGGTTCCGATGGACTTTCCGGTATCACAGCGAACCCGGTTGTCGGCGCATTTTCCGATATCCTGATTTCCAAGGGCGGCACAACCATTTTAACTGAGGTTCCAGAGATGTTCGGTGCGGAGACCATTCTGATGAACCGCTGTCAGACTCCAGAGTTATTTGATAAGACCGTATGTCTGATCAATGACTTTAAGAACTACTTCACCAGCCACAACCAGACCATTTACGAGAATCCATCCCCAGGTAATAAGAAGGGCGGTATCTCCACTCTGGAGGACAAGTCCTTAGGATGTACCCAGAAGTCCGGAAGCGCTCCAGTCAAAGGCGTACTGGCTTATGGCGAGCAGGTAAAGACCAAGGGATTGAATCTCCTTAGCGCACCTGGCAATGACTTAGTAGCATCTACCGCACTGGCAGTATCCGGCGCACAGATCGTACTGTTCACCACAGGCCGCGGTACTCCATTTGCTTCCCCAGTACCAACCGTGAAGATTTCCAGCAACTCTGCTCTTGCAGGCAAGAAGAACAACTGGATCGATTTCAACGCAGGAAGAATGGTAGAGGATAAGTCCAAAGAAGAGCTGGCAAAAGAATTATTTGATTATGTACTGGCAGTAGCTTCCGGCAAGAAAGTAAAAGCAGAAGAAGCAGGATTCCATGATATGGCAATCTTTAAACAGGGCGTTACATTATAGAAAAATCAGAAAACTTTGCTTGCGTCTGAACACTTGTCTGAGTTATACTGATAGATAGGAAGAAGCAGCAGTGGTACAGCAATTTAACGAGTATTTAAGAAGAGGTATCGGTTGCTGGATCGCTGCGAAAGATACAAAACGATGACACAAGCAGGAGGCAGAAACCATGAAACTAAACCGAACAACGATGCGTACCGTAGATATTTTAAAACTGGTATCGAAAAATCCGGACGGTATCACGCTGGACGGGATCTGTGAGAAACTGGAACTGCCTAAAACCAGCGCTTACGATATCGTAACCACGCTGGTGGAGATGGGCATGGTTAATGTGACCAGGGGACAGAAACAGACGTACACCATCGGTTTGACTGCCTACCGCATTGGAATCAACTATACCAACAACCTGGATTTCATCGGCATCATTGAGCCGGAGCTGAAAGCATTTGCCAAGAGTGTGGGCAAGACCGTATTCTTTGGCGTCCGCGCGGATCATGAGGTGGTCTATATCTGTAAGGCGGAGCCGGAGAATCCGATCATCACTACCGCCACCGTGGGAACTAAAAACCCGGTGTACTGTACGTCCCTTGGCAAAGCAATTCTGGCTTATTCCGATGAGGAGACCAGACGCCAGGTGATGGGGCGGATCAAATTCCGCCAGAAGACGGAACGGACCATATTGACCACAGAAGGCCTGAAGAAAGAACTGGATATGGTAAAGCAGAAGGGATACGCTTTAGACGCCAGGGAGATGGAGGAGCACATGGAGTGCGCCGGAGCCCCGGTTTTTGGCCCGGACGGCAGCGTCATGGGAGCCATCAGCGTGTCCAGTTTGTACAAGCCAACGGAGGATTATGAAGCCCTTGGACGGCTGGTACATGAGAAAGCTTTAGAGGTTTCCAGATTAT
>CAKRWX010000153.1 GCA_934418055.1 uncultured Lachnospiraceae bacterium | reverse complement strand
ATATTTTCAGTTTCACGGATCATGTATTCCAGATCAGACTTATAGCACTCCTCCTGATTCTTTCTCACCCGGTTTAGGATACGCAGCTCCTCGTCAAAATCTGCCTCTCCGGAAACCGATTTTTTCTTTAATTTCTGTACCAGCTGGAACAGGTTCTCATGATGGACGATACGGCCTGCCCCCCACTGCAGCCGCTCTTTTGGCTGACAGAATACATAGTCGGTAAAATAGTTAAACACTTCCTCGTCAAACTGGAAAGCATAGCAGTTGTTATCGATCTCATAGATCGCATCCAACGCACCAATGGCATTGCCCTGCTCCAGACGGGAGATGGCGTCTTTTACGTGAGTCAGGTTCTGTCTCACTGCCTGCTGCGGGAACAGGACTGTGTCCTGCCAATCCAGACGGACAAAGGAATCCTGGGCTTTGCGGAACGCATTCATGAGGATCTTCCGGTATTCTTCCGCATTTTTCAGAGCTGCGCCGGATTCATTGACCTTCTCGATCCACTGGTATACTTCTTTACCAAGAGACGCCGCTTCTATCGTCACCTGATTTAACTTCTCACCCAGATCTCCGATGATTCCTGAATACCGCATATCCAGACTCTTGTTCATAGCCTCAAACAACACGGAAAAATCAAATGGCGGCAGCACGATCTTATCAAATTCCTTCACCAGGGTTCCATATAACAGATGATGGAAGCGGTACACCGGTTCATGATAATAATCCTCATTATCAAACTGGGAGTGATAGTGGGTCTCCATAAAAGAGCCATCGGCAAACTCGTTGACCATAGAAGGGATACCGGAGATTGCCATGGAAAAATCATCCGACATCGTCTGGATCGGCGCATGGATCTCCAAGCCGTCCGGATAAGCCTCCGGGTCCACCGGAATTCCTTCGATTGCTTTTGTTAAAAATGTCACATACTCATAAACAGTACGGACTGCATCCTTTGTATCATGGGCATGGGCAGGAAGCTCGAAGTTTAAATCTGCCACCACTTTTCCCTGCCACTCCGGACGTACATGAAATACCTGCTGGTATGCGCCTGTAGACCAGTCATATTTCGAATTAACAATTCCCCACTCTTCTGCTGCCAATGCCGCAAATACCAGAGTTTTCTTCGGCTTATATCCACTGTCGATCAGGGCTTTGGCGATACCGAACATCAACGCAACCGCTGCATTATCATCCTGAAATCCGCTGAAATAGGAATCGTAATGGGCGGAAAGCAGGATCATCTGCTCCTGGTCTTCTCCCGGAATTGTACCAATAATATTATAAGAGGTCTGTTTCTCCTTCACACAGGTATCGGCGTCAAACCATACCCGGATCTCCTCTTTGCCCTCCAGAGCCCGCTTTAACACCGCCGCGTCTGCCCTGGACATGGAAAATGCTGCTGCCTCTGCCGGTCCGGCGATATCCTGGGCATTTAACGCCTCATCATGGATCTCCGCAAAGCCGCCTTCCTGCACGGCAATAAAAGCTGCTGCTCCCCGGACATAAGCCTGATATACCGGGAAATTGATCCACCACTCTTCCCTCTGGTTGATATCTGCCAGCACTAATTTTCCTTTTACATCTTTTCCGTCATAATCCTCTGCAGTTCCCTTTCCCACATAGACCAGGCCAAACTCCTTTGGTCCTCCTGTCTGGAAATTGGTCTGATAGCCGCCAAGAACCGCCCGCAGGCCCTCGCTTCCATCTTCTGTGTTCCATACCAGCTCTGCCTTGTGGAATTCCCAGGAATCTACCCGGATGGCATCTTTATGTACATCCTTTAATCCGATCCGCTCCATCTCCTGAAAAAGCATCTCTCCGGTGGCAAACTCCGCTGCCGAACCAGCCGGGCGATAACCCAGAACCGGATTGGACCGGAACTGTTCCATGCGTTTTGCCAGTTTATACGAATATTCCGTGTTGATCCACGGCATGATACTTAACTTGTCCTTATTCACCTGTCTGCTCACTCTCTTTTTCCTAATCATTCACAACCGGTCACCAACGATTCTGACCGGGCCTATATTTTCTTACGGTCAGCGCAGCAAGTGCGCAGACCTACAGGCCAGTTACATCATACCATACTTTACCCCACGAAAAAAGAGGAAGTATGAAAAAACGCTTCCGCATTTTCATACTTCCTGCTTTGGGGATAAGAGGTAAAGCTTGTTTTAAAAATTTATTTTAAATAAACCGTAGGCCGTTTCACATCCTGGGAATTCATGTTAACCCATCGGTCCATTTTCACCGTATCGCCGTCCCAGGTCAAGGATACATGATCCCAGAAGGCCATCTCAGGAAACCGCCACTCCATAGTCAGCACATGCTCGTCTGTCCAATAAGCGATAGCTGAAATCCGTGACTCGTCCTGCTCGTACTGATGATGAAGGTATGCGCCAGTCATCGTGGTAGTTCCATGTACCCAATGGTCCAGTCCTGCAATCACCTGATGGCGTCCTCGTCCATCTTCCATCACGTAAACCACCTGATCGCCATCCGTTACATGAAGTTCTACCTTGGTGATTCCGTCCTTATTTTCCTCCGGCGTCCACACTGCATCCTTTGAGAACTCCTGATGACCCTTTACGGAAACATTTTTCCCTTCCAGAGTCATGCGGAGACCTTTCTGCTTCAAGATCTCCTCTGCTGTGGCATCGGGGATCTCCGGTTCTTTTCCAGCCTTCACCGGATCAATGATCTCCTTCTGGAACAGCTTCATTGCCACATACCGGCTGTCTGCAGCCGTGATGGCAAATACCAGATCCAGAGATGGCACCAGGCCGCAGGTCTGTCCAAACATACCTCTGGCAGCCCAGATATCTCCTGTATGATCCCAGTGGAAATTGTACTGGAGACCATCAACCGGCTCCAATGGCTCCACATAGCCCATGGCATGATCGATCCACTCTTCTGAGATCAGCTGCTTTCCGTTCCATTTTCCTTTATTGAGATAAAGAAGCCCGATCCGCAGCATATCTTCTGTCGTCAGGGACACACCGTTTCCACCGGAGCAGACACCTTCCGGACTTAACATCCACGGGAAATCATTTAAGCCGATCTCTTTACCGACCCGCTCCTGTACCAGTTCCCGACAGGTTTTTCCCTCCAGCTTCTGGACGATGTAGGAGAGAATGTAGCTGTTTCCACTGGAATACATATAGGTTTCCCCTGGTTTTTTGTCAAATGGCACCTGAAAATACGCTTCTTTCCAGCTGGTCTTCAATGGCCGCCATTCATTTCCTCCAATGGAACGCTGCTGGCCATTTCTCATGGTGATCATATTCCGGATGGTGCAGGCTCTTAAATACTCATTGGCATCCGCCTCATATTCCGGGAAATATTTTAAAACCGGGTCTTCCAGCTTCAACAGTCCGTCATCATAGGCCAGCGCCACGGCGGTATTGGTCAGGATCTTGGTAAAGGAATGCATGATGTGGGGGATATCTGCTGCATAGGGGGCATTGTAGCCCTCAAAAATCACTTTACCGTGTCTTGCGATCATAATCCCATGAATCTCGGACTCAGCCTTTTCACAGGCATTTAAAAAATTGATCAGATATTCCGGGTGAATTCCTTCCACAGATGGAAGAGCACGTTGCAGTTCACATTTCATAATCAGGGGACCTCCTCATTAATCTGTCAGGTATTCTTTTAGAAGAATGGGAATACCTGCGGCAGGATGGCGATACATAAGATCCAGGAGATGATCAGTAATGGCCAGCCGAATTTTGCAAAATCCTGGAATTTCAATTTTGTAAAAATGATCATGGTCTGGTTGGTTCCAGAAGCGATCGGTGTTAAGTAAGAGCATCCAGCGCCGATGGCGATTGCCAAAACGATAGCCTGTGGATTCGCACCCAGTGCATTGGCGATAGAAATACCAACTGGAGCCAGCATTCCTGCGCATGCCATGTTGTTCATAAAGGAGGTTGCGATAGAAGCTCCGATGCAGAGAACTGCGGTGATCAGATACAGGTTTCTGGACTCGCCGATCACTTTGATGATCAGGTCGCCAAATACCTGTCCCAGTCCGCTCTGGTTCATCACTGCGATCATTAAATTGATACCTGCACAGAACAGGATCATCTGTGCATCCAGAGATGACATGGCTTCTTTTGGAGATACGATGGTTGTCAGAATCGCAATCGCAATCATCGCATAACCAATAAAGTTCGGATCAATGGAAATCACTTTCAGGGATTTTAATACCAGAGCAATAACAAATACCAGGAATGCAATTCCAACTACCATCTGTTTTTTCTTCTGCTCTGCCGTTAAGGTTTTCTCAACGACTGCTTCACCAAAATCATCATAGGATGCACACCAGCGGTTCATGATGATCATGTAAAGTCCGCCTACGATAAAGATCGGAATACCGACCCATGCGAAATCCAGCATGCCAAATAACTGAAGTCCTGCTTCCTCTAATGCAGTGTTTGCATAAACGTTAGTCGGTGTACCGATCAGGGTAATGGCGCCGCCTAAGGTGGTTGCGAAGATAACGAACAATACTAACTTAGAAAGGCTGATCCGGTTCTTTCTGGCAATACTTTTTAACACCGGCAGAAATGCCATCGCTACATAACTGTTCTGAAGGACGGTAGAAATCAATCCTGATACAATATACACAATTGCGAAGATCATCATTTCTTTTTTCTTACCGGTCTGGGAACTGGTCACACGATCCACAAAATCACCGATGATAATATCCAGTCCTGTTGCTGCGATCATACCTGAAAACATACAGATGATCACCATCAGATGCAGGCTGGAGTTACTTAACACTGCGTAGATATCTTTTGCTTCCATGACCTTTGCCAGCAGTACCACCGGAGCCATGCAGATAAATGTCATCCAGTTTGGAAGCTTTGGATGTGCCAGAACAACTACGAAAATGATCAGACAGATCAAAGCCCACAGTAACGTCATACTCATAAAAAATTCCTCCTTATGTAAGTTTCTTGAAATTCGTAAATTTCATAAGTTTTCGATTTTTTATGTCGGCCAACATATTTTCCATCTGTCCTTATTGTAATCCATTCCATTTTTCTTTTCCAATGCCAAAAAGAAAGAGGGGCATAGCATAAAGCTATACCCCTGTAAAAAACGCATGGTGCGATGGTGGAAGCTATTTCAGCCGTAAACGCCGATGGATCTCTTTTTCGCCCTCCAACAGCGCCCTTTTTACCATTGCGATACAATATTTTTCTTCTTCTGTAAAGGTCTTACTGCGAAGAGAGACCACGCCGGCACTGGAAATCTCCTGTCCGCTGACCTGATATACCCTCAGACGATCGCCACGGCTGATATAGGTCAGATGCCCTACCACAACAATACAGCACCCAATTCCATTCTCTGCCGCCTGAATCGCCAGGGTACTGCTGGTTACTACCATTTTCGGTATGATCTCCAGCTTCTGCTTCTTCATGATCTGGTTGATCCCTTTTCTTACGGAAGTGGTTTCATCCTGAAATATATAATCCATAGGCGGAAGATCCTTTAAATCTACAAATGGCATGACATTTTCATCTTTGCGTTCTGCATATGCCTCAATATCATACCGGTCGGGCACTACCAGCACATACGGATCCTGATACAGCATTTCATAATCAAATTCCGGTGGAAGTCCCCAGTTTGGTCCAATAACGAAATCATAGGTTCCTTCCTGCAGCACATGTTCCGTATCTTTGGAAAGCATGTTGTAGAATTCCACTTCACATCCCGGATACTTTTTCTTTACCTCCTGAGTGATGTTAAAAGCCATCAACGATGCCGCATTCAGGGTCATCCCAACCCGGATCCGGTTCTTTTTCTCCCGCTTCAATGCCTTGATTTTTGAATCCATGGTGCTCCGCAGCAGTTTGATCTCCTTGGCGTACTCCAGATAGATCTTTCCCGCCTCTGTCAGCTCCGTTCCATTTAACGTCCGGACAAATAAGTTTACCCCAAGCTCATTTTCCAGATTCGATAAGTACCGGGAGAGGGACGGCTGGCTGATATACAGCATCTCTGCCGCCTGGGAGATGCTCCGGCATTCTGCTACTGCGATTACATAGTCGATACTTCTGTCCATAAAATCATTCCTCGAATTTCACGCTCTTAGTATTCCTCTACAATTGCAAAAATCTGTATTTT
>CAKRWX010000152.1 GCA_934418055.1 uncultured Lachnospiraceae bacterium | reverse complement strand
GCTTCTGGATGGCCCCGCTCCTGTTGGAGCGGGGGCCGCCGAAGAGGCTGGGACTGGCAGAAGAACTGAGTTGTCACCAATGCTCATTTCTATGCAAATACACAAAGTGCCGGAAATCCGTCAGATCCCCTCGATCTTTCCGATTTCCGGCACTTTTCTTTCATCACTGCTCGATTTTATTTCAGCACCATTCTCGCCGCGCCATAAATTCCCGCATCATTGCCCAGAGTTGCCAGACCAATCATCGGATGATCTGCGGAGATGGTCACATACTTCTCATAATGTTTCTTGATCATGTCCACCAGGAACTGGCCAGCCTTAGATACGCCGCCGCCGATAACGAAGATATCCGGGTCAACGATCAGGGCCGCCTGGGACAGGGCAATGCCGAGGTAATGACAGGCAGTGTCTACCACTTCTAACGCCAGGGCGTCTCCTGCTTTGGCTCCATCTAAGACGTCTTTGGCGGTTACTTCATCGCCAAACTGACGCAGCACGGAGGGACGGTCATCGGCTGCCATCTTCCGGCGTGCTTCTCTGGCGATTCCTGTTGCGGAAGCCACCTGCTCCAGACAGCCTCTGCCGCCGCAGTTGCAGTATTCCTGCTCCTCATCGCGGGCATGAATGTGACCGATTTCGCCGCCCAATCCATGTTTTCCTGCTACGATCTTCTGGTTGATGATGACACCGCCGCCAACACCGGTTCCCAGCGTGATCATAACGATGTCCGAATAGCCTTCGCCGCCGCCTTTCCACATCTCGCCTAAAGCTGCTGCATTGGCGTCATTGCCGCACTCTGCAGGGATTCCGTCTAAGCGGGCGCTTAACTCTTTGGCCGGGTAGATGTCTCTCCAGCCTAAATTGACGCAGACTTCCACATAACCGTCTTTCTTCACCGGACCTGGTACGTCGATGCCGACGCCAACCACCTCAGTCAGCGGAACACGTTCCCCAGAAAGAGTCTCACGGATACTTGCCGCAATATCATCCAGGACATACTTGCCGCCCTCTTCGGTTCTGGTCGGGATCTCCCATTTCTTTAAGAGTTCGCCATCGATGTCAAACAAACCTAATTTGACGCTGGTTCCTCCTACGTCAACTCCAATACATTTCTTCCCCATAATGATTTCTCCTTGTATACTTTTAACCGCCCCACAAGCCCCCCAAAAATAGAAAGACTTATAGCGCGGCCACATGATTTTTATCTCGATCCAACAGATCCGCGCATACTTTGCGCGGACCTGATCGGATACAATATAAGGATTATAAAGATTTCACCGTCTCAACTACATGGTCAACAGTAAATCCGAAATGCTCAAATAATTTCGCAGCCGGACCGCTGGCACCGAAGCCCTTCATGGTCACATAAGCGCCGTCAAGACCAACGTATTTGCCCCATCCGAAGTCGCTTAATGCCTCGATGGCAACACGTTTTCTTACTGCCTTTGGAAGAACGGACTCTTTGTACTCTGCAGACTGCTCCTCAAACAGATCCATACATGGTACGGATACGACACGTACCTTCTGGCCCTCTTTCTCCAGCTCTGCTTTTGCTTTCACTGCCAGTTCTACCTCGGAACCGCTGGCCATCAGGATTACCTCTGGGGTTCCCTCACAGTCATCAATCACGTAAGCGCCCTTTAATGCCTCACGGCTGGAGCCTGGCATTGGTGTTAAGTTCTGTCTGGTCAGTACCAGGGCAGTTGGTGTTCTCTGGCTGGTCACTGCGCTGTACCAAGCAGCTTCTGTCTCAGTCGCGTCGCAAGGACGGAATACATGGAAGTTTGGCATTGCGCGAAGCATTGCTAACTGCTCGATTGGCTCGTGAGTTGGGCCGTCCTCGCCAACACCGATGCTGTCGTGAGTTAACACGAAGGTTAACGGAACCTGCATCAGGGCAGATAAACGTGCCATTGGTTTTACATAATCACTGAATACGAAGAAAGTAGCCACATAAGCGCGCAGGCCGCCGTGCAGCATCAGACCATTGCCAATGGCGGTCATGGCTAACTCGCGGACACCGAAATGCAGGTTTCTTCCCTCTGGAGTTGCCTTGGAGAAATCTCCCATACCGGACATATTGGTCTTATTGGATGGCGCTAAGTCTGCGGAACCACCGATCAGGTTCGGCAGCTTGTCCTTCATATAATTCAGAACTTTTCCAGATAATGCTCTGGTTGCTTCTGGCTTCTCGCCTTTTACCCAGAAATTCTCATCGTCAGCAAACTTTTCTGCTGCATGCTCGTCGTGATACTGGTTCCACAGAGCCTCCATCTCTGGATACTCCTGGCAGTAAGCAGCAAACATCACGTTCCATGCTGCTTCCACGTCTGCCTTCTCCTCTGCGATCTTGGAGAAGTTCTCATATACCTCGTCTGGTACATAGAATGGCTCTTTGGATGGCCACTGTAAGAACTCTTTCATAGCAGCCACATTTTCCTCGCCCAGAGGCTCGCCATGTGCACTTGCGGTACCCTGTTTTGCAGGACAGCCGTATCCGATCTGAGTTTTCACCGTAATGAAGGAAGGACGTGTGGTATCTGCCTTTGCCTCCTCGATTGCTGCGCCGATAGCGTCTAAATCATTGCCATCTTCTACTGTAATCAACTGGAAACCAAATGCCTCCATACGTTTCTGCACATTCTCAGTAAATGCGATATCTGTGCTTCCCTCGATGGAAATGCTGTTAGAGTCATATAAAACGATCAATTTACCAAGGCCTAAAGTACCAGCTAAAGAGAATGCCTCAGAGGAAATGCCCTCCATCATACATCCGTCTCCGCCTAATACATAGGTATAATGGTCTACTACTGGATAATTTTCTTTGTTAAATACCGCTGCCAGATGTGCCTCTGCCATCGCCATACCAACTGCCATGCCCATACCTGCGCCCAGAGGACCTGTGGTTGCCTCAACGCCTACGGTGTGACGATACTCTGGATGGCCTGGGGTCAGAGAACCAAGCTGACGGAAATTCATCAGATCTTCTTTCTTTAAATCTCCGTATCCAAACAGATGGAGCAAGGAGTATAACAGCATGGAACCGTGTCCGCCGGATAAAATAAAACGGTCGCGGTTTGGCCACTGTGGATCTGCCGGGTTGTGGTTCATATGTCTGGTCCAAAGCTCATAAGCCATTGGAGCGGCTCCCAGCGGAAGTCCCGGATGTCCGGATTTTGCTTTCTGGATCGCGTCTGCTGACAGCACACGGATCGCGTTGACTGACATGGTATCAATCTTGTTCATTAGTAGTACCTCCCTAGTGTAATTTGATCTCTTTGATTGCCTGAGGTCCAGCCGCCAAAAACTGGTTTGGAAGACTTCCCTTGATCATCTTGGAAACGGAGAAATCCAACGGTCCCTCATACTTCAGATTTCCATAACGGTTATAGACTCTACATGAATCTTCATTATACAGAAAGATCGTATCTCCGTCAATATCCGCATAGGTATAGTCATAGGTAAATTCCTGGCTGAAAGCCGCGTCACCATTGGACTTATACACATCCATGCGCTGGCGGTACTCACCGCCCTCCTGGGCTACGATCACTCCCACATAATCCTTGCTATAGAACACACTCTGGATCTCCTCCGTCACCTGCACCTGCTTTAACAAGGCCGGAGACATCACATCCCTGGAAGAGAAGAAAGAAATGCTGTCCTGGGCAAATGCCACGGAATACACATCGTCCAGATACTGGACCCGCGGCACAATGCTTTCTTTGTAAATATCATGGAATCCACCGACAAAACGGTTTAAAGCATTTTTACCAACCTCGGAGAAGTTATAAAATGCCACACGGCTCCGCAGGGTTCCATCTTCAATATACATATAGGAACCTGTCAGCATGGTTCCATCTGGTGATAAGCTGATGTCCAACGGATAACCGATCTCACCGCTCAGCACGCCTTTCATGGAGATCTGCATCTCCGTTCCGTCCTTACGGAAGAAATAAATGTAGCTGGCCGTCTGGTCCTCCAGAATCGCCGCTACCACGCCCTTGGCGGAAATGGTAATCTTCACGATGGGAAGCACCGTAGTCGCAATGCCAAGACATCCGGTCTGATCGCAGATATAGATAGAATTGCCCTGCTGGTCCGCAATGGCCGCATACCCGTCATTGACTGCAGCAATCGGGGATTTCATCTCATAGCTCTGGATCCAGATGTCCTTTCCATCACTTCCGATGTTGGACGCGCCATCTTTTGTATATTTTAAAAATCCATTGCCAAATTTTTTATAGCCTGTGAAGCTTCCATCTCCACGGTCCAGGACACGTTCCCAGCCCACAGTCTGATTCTCGAACTGGAAATACCGGTTATACCAGTACACACCGCCTGCCGCTCCGCCGATCAGGATCAAAAGCAGGATCAGAAGGACCAGATGACGTCGCTTTACCTTTTTATGGGCTTTTCTGACGATCTCTTCGCTGTCCTCTTCCGGTGTCCAGCCGCCAGAGAAACTGGTATTTCCAACAGCTCTCCCATTTTCTCCAGAAATGACCCGTTTTCTCAGCTGGTTTTTCTTCGATTCACGGCTCATGGAATCCATATCATTCATCCTTTGTTCTCCCAAATTCAATCGCAGCTGTTCCGTGTTCCGCACCAAACAGCCACTCTGGTGATTTCGGTACCAGTATAGCACAGAACCCATCATTGCGGAAGAATCAAATTCTGTCCTGCCATGATCTTATTTTCGTCCTCCAGGCCATTTAATTGGCAGATTTCTTCTAACCGGCTGCCATTACCGTATAATTTCAGGCAGATGCCGTAGAGGGTCTCGCCTGGCTGAATCTGATAAGTGCCGGAAGCCAGGGCGGCAGAGATAGCGGCACGGTCGGATTCTGAGGTTGATTGGGATGGTGCAGTGTTTGAACCGGCAGAATCACGATTTGAAGTCTGACCGGATCCAGTCTGATCAGCACCTGTCGGATTTTCTGACACTGTCCCGCTTCCTGTGTCTATGCTGCTTTCTGCTCCCGCTTGACTGTTCTCACTGCCCCCACTCTGACCTTCTGCATCCGCCCCAGTTCCATTTTGGCTCTGCCCAGTAGTCCCCGGATAAGTCTCCGACATGGTCTCGTGAGCCAATGTGGGATTCACACCGCCGGAAGCGTGTTCCACCAGAAGGTTGTCCCCACTGGCATCCGTTCCGCTCATCCGGCCAGTCCGGCTGTTCCGCAATGCATTGCCATTATTCCCACTGTTTTCCGTTTCAGCCAGACTGCTCTGCCAGGAGATTCCATCCGGCAAGACAGATGTCAGCACCGACTCCATTTTCTGCATCTTGTCATAGTTGTTGACCATGACCACGCCGCCAGCCAGCACCACCATGGCAAGGGCGCTGCACAGACTTCCCAGAACCCGGATGGTGCCTCGCTTTGACGTGATCTGGTTTTTATTTTCCTCCATCCGCTGACGGAAATCCCGCACCACTGGCTCTCCGGTGCCTGTCTCCACCCGGCGGACATCTTTGCGCATGATCATGTAGTCCTGCATCATCTGGTTCCGCTCATAATAAATGTGGTAGCCCCTTAACTTATAAAATCCGTCTTCTGATGTTATGTAAACTGCTTCTTCCCCCTCTAATCCGGAATTCAGATACATCAGCTGATTCTTCCCTGCAAAATACTGCCCATGTTGTTTCCAGTAATTCAAAGGGCTTAAAGCCGCGCCCGGCGCGCCGCACAGAAACCAGCCCAGCACCGTCCTCTTCGGAAACAGCCGGTCCATGTCCTGATACACCTTTTTCCAGGCACTTTCTGTCAGTTCCACTTTTTCACCCTGTTCCGCCACGTCCTCCATTTCCAACGCGCCGTCCACGAACAGATACGGAACACCGTCGTGCTCTTCCGACGTTCCCAGGAGGACGCCCACCCGCAGGTCTTGTCCGCCCTTTGGAAACAATCGTTTCAAATAAGTATTCACGTAGTCCTCTAAATACAGTCTGACCGACTGGTCTCTCTCCCCGATCTGCCGTGTGTTCTTCGGCAGCTTTGGATATGGATTATATAATTCTCCCATTGGCTCACCCCACTGTCATTTTCGTGCAGTCCACGCGGCCGCACAGGACTGCCGCCTTTCATGCTACTGCCCATCTTACCATGACAGGGCTGCGAAATTTGTCAAACCAGGGACAGAGATTCCCATAATTTTTCGACAAGACAGATG
>CAKRWX010000151.1 GCA_934418055.1 uncultured Lachnospiraceae bacterium | reverse complement strand
CACCACATGAGCCGCGATCTCAATGGCATCGACACCATTCTGCGGTGCGGAGCTGTGGGTCTTTTTCCCGTGGACAACGATCTGGAACTTATCAGAATAAGCGCTGATATTTTCCCAGCCAAGGAAAAAGGTTCCTGGTTTTTCACTGGTCAGTGTGTGAAGGGCGATCGATCCGTCAATGGGAATGTCATCCATGATTCCCTCTTTGATCATCTCTCTTCCACCGCCGCCACTTTCTTCCGCTGGCTGGAATACCAGGCGGATTCTACCGGACCAATGTTCTTTTAGTTCATTTAAAATCCAGGCTACGCCAACCAGACTGGATGTATGTACGTCATGGCCGCAAGCGTGCATCACTCCCGGATTCTGGGAGCGGAACGGCAGATCATTCTCTTCCTGAAGAGGAAGCGCATCCATATCTGCTCTCAGAAGCAGGGTCTTCGGATGATCACTTGTCTTTTCTCCCACAATATCCGCCACCAGGCCAGTTCCGGCAATTCCAGAACGCACTTCCAGTCCCATGTCTTCCAGAATCTTTTTCACCCGTTCTGACGTATGAAATTCTTTAAATGACAATTCCGGATCCTGATGGATCTGGTGCCTTAAATCCAAAACCTTTTGTTCATTTCGGTTTGATATTTCAAGTATCTGTTCTTCCAGCCACTTATCCACAAGATTTCCTCCTGTATCACAATCTCATGCTGCGCTTGTATTGTGTGTCATACAAGTTAAAAAGCCAACGCGCACAAAGGGACCCTTTCTTTGCTACACCTTTGTACGCACTGGCTTTCATTTCGTTCAGTATAGTATTTTTGATTTTTTCTGTCAAGTTTTGGTATTTACTACGATCAATTTATGCTTTAAAGGTGTAAATTGATATCATAGTAACACCGTAGGAATTCATTGTCAACAAAATTTTCTCAATTTAAAGCGTTCCCTTCCATTCTTAGTTAAACAGACTCTCTTCCCTAACAGTTTTATATGAAAACTCACAACTGACTTTTTCTCTAATAGCCATTTTATTAATTATTCGATATTGCAACTGTCCGCATCTGCTGATATACTCAATATATGGGTATTACCATAACGGTAGGCGGTTAGTCCTTCAGCAGAGGGACTGTGACCCTCTGATTACATAGAAACCTGCAAGGGAATCCAAGGAAAGGAGGGCTAAGCCAATGAGTATTGTAGATTTCATTGCAGTTGTGAGTTTCGGCTTAACCTGCTTTAGTATCGGATACACATTCGGTAAAGATAATCATAAACCACAAAAATAACCGCCCTAGTCTCCAAACATAAGCGGTCATTTTTGTTTACATAATATATTCGGACTAACCGACTATCGGTAATACCCTTTTTCTATATTCATATTATCACTTCTAAGCTAAAATGTCAAAATTTTTCTCATTTTAATTCTTTTACATATAGTTTCATATTCTAATAATACACTTTTCCCACTTCCACCAGATTCGTATGCTGCGCATTCCCCCGTGCATAGGGCGTTGGATGCAGTGACGTCAGCACATTCATAGACCCGGCCTGGTCGATACCGCTTTGATCCGGGCGGTACCAGGCTCCCTGGGACAGGGCTACAACACCGGCAGCGATGCGGTCTGTTATATAGACCGGGATCTCCACTTTTCCACGGTCATTCCACACCAGAACTGTCTCACCCTCTTTTAACTTCCGGGCGTCAGCATCCTTCGGGTTCATCCACAGACGCTGGGGATCGATCTTGTGCATGGCCTCGTTGCTGTCATGGATGCTGTGGCAGCGGCGTTTGGTGTGCCAGCCAATCAGCTGGAGCGGATATTTTTCTGCCAGCACATCATCCGGGCCTTCCGGCGGCTTCACATAGCGTGGGATCGCAGGGAAAAATTCCTTATAGTTTGTCCGGTATACCGTCTCAGAAAAGATCTCGATTTTTCCGCTCCTGGTCGGAAATGGATTTGCCTCCGGATCTTGACACTGTTTTTCAAAAGCCGGAATGATAGGACGTTCCTGATATCGGAACAGCGCATCCTTTTTAAATGTCTCATAATCCGGCAGTTCCGTTTCTGTCTTCCTCAGTTCCTCGTAGCAGGCCTGCAGCCACTGTCCGGCGGTACGTCCTAAGGAAAATTCCGCTTTCAGCCCCAGACGGTCCGCTACCTCCACCAGCCAGTCGTATTCAAACCGTCCCTCGAAGAGCGGTTCCATCACCTGGTTGTTAAATCCCAGAAAATCACCATACTGCCACGGCATCGTGATATTCTCGCACTCAAACATGGAGACGCCTGGCAGTAAAATATCCGCGAACTTCGCGCTGGCGGTCATAAACAGATCGCTGCACACGATAAACTCGCATTTTGACGGATCTTTCAGGATCTCTATGGTCCGGTTGATGTCCCCGTGCTGGTTTACCAAGCTGTTGCCTGCCAGGTTGAAGATCATCTTGATGTTGGCATCCAGACAGATAGCCTCGTCCGGCTTCATTTCCCGGCCGATGGGCTTGACGCCGTCCAGTTCCGTCATTTCCGTCCCGTGATCCACTGCATCGGTCCAGCAGTAAACCGGAATCATCTTCCCATAGGGATTGGAAATGGCTGGCAACGACGGATTTTTGTGCTGGTTAAAATCTGCCACACCGCTGGCCCATCCTCCGGAAATGCCCACGTTTCCGGTCATACAGGCAAGGAGGATACCGCCTCTGGTGCTCTGCTCACCGTAAGCGTGGCGCTGGGCTCCGTAGCCCTGGATCAGGGCCGCCGGTCTGGCGGCAGCGTAACGGATGGCCAGATCCCGGATGGTTTCTTCTGGAACCCCGGTGATCTTCGATGCCCATGCCGGGGTCTTGGGAATTCCATCCTTTTCTCCTGTTAAATAAGAAAGATAACATTCTGACGGGTCAATCCCCTCCGGCATATGCTCCTTATCGAATCCCACACAACAACGGTCTAAAAATCCCCGGTCCTCCAGACCTGCTTCCACGATCGCATAGGCCATGCCGTCCATCAGGGCACTGTCCGTAGCTGGTTTTAGTGGAATCCACTCCGCCCCCAGCTTCAGGACCGTATCACTCTTTCTCGGATCGATCACAACGATGGGAATGCCCTTCTTTTTCGCCTCCAGAAGAGTATACATGGTCACACTGTCAAATTTCGTCTCATCCGGATTATGACCCCAGAGAATGATCAGATGGGAGTTCACCCAGTCCCTTGGATCGTGGCCGCTGCAGGAAGTCCCATACATCAGGCTGGTGGCCTGGCGGATGCAGGCGGTGCTGTAGGAATTGTAATAATCCAGGAATCCGCCATCCAGGTTCAATAGACGCTTCGCCATGGTATTGCCCCGCAAAAGTCCGCTGATTCCGGTGGCATAGTTGACATAACGGGAACCCGGACCATAAGTATCCCGGATCCGTATCCATTCCTTCGCAATGGTATCCACCGCTTCTTCCCAGGTGATCCGTTCAAATTTTCCTTCCCCACGGGCTCCCACACGCTTCATGGGGTATTTTAAGCGTTTTTCCTCGTCCAGAAATGTCTTATGGTAGTTCATACCGCGGACACAGGCGCATAAAGGGACCGCATTTCCGGCTTCCGCCTTTGTCTCTGTGGTCAGCCGTTCAATCTTTCCGTCCCTCATGTGAACCCGGATCACACAGCGGCCTCCACAGTTGTTTCTTCCGGTAGTGTTAATAATGGTTTCCTGGAAATCCCGGTTCTGGCTTTCTGAATGATCAGGTGTTTCTGAGTGACTCTGACCGTTTTGTAGATAATTCTGATCTTGTTTCTGTTCCATTTCGATTTCCTTTCTATCGTCCCGTAATCCCCGTAAACCACAACACATCTATGTACAGTTCCAAACGCCTGATGTCTCCGCCGTCACCATTTTCCCATATTTCCCTAGAATTTCCGGCTTCCGCCTCCATGCGTCCGTCCGCTGCTGGAATGGTGGGTGGAACTTCGTCCTGCAGAAGAAGAATGACTGCTTCCGCCGCTTCTGGAACCGGAACTTCCTGTATTTCTCGGAATGATCCGGCTGGTCACATGTTTATTGACCAGGTTATCGGTCTGAGTGCCATAGACCATATGGCTGTCAGCCCGGTATGCCAGGTTATGGTTTGCCACCTGTCCTTTGCTCTCTTCCATGTTGTACTGGCGCTTCACACCCAGGCACACACTGGCCGCGACACCAGCCGATACCGCAAATGCGATCAGAAATTCATACCACCGGATGCTGCGGTACACGCTGACTTTCCCTGTCTCCGTATCATAATTGTACTGTCCGTCCTGAATCCCCTTGGCTCCATAATACTCAGCATCATCCAGAAATGCCTGGACAGAAGCCATGTAATCCCCCTGGGATACGCCATTGTAAGCATCATCCAACATGGATTCAATCACCCGGTCCGTGAAAATGCGGATGGCGTCGCCGCTGGTGGACAAGGCGATCTCCCGGTTATCCATGTCAATCAGAAATAAAATACCATTTTTCTTAAGACCTGTTCCGAAACCGCCATCATCAAAGAAATCATCTGCGTATTCCTGGGCCGTTTTTCCGTCTGCTTCTTCCGTGGTCACCACCACCACATCGAAATTCATGCTTTTCCGGATGCTGGTAAGCTGATCCTCGATGTCCGTGACCTCTGATGAGGAGAGAAGTCCCGCCTGGTCATAGACGCGGCCGCCTTTGCTGTCCGGCGTCATGGTTTCCTGAGCATATGCGGTAATCCCTGTTAATTCCGCCAATCCACGCTCAAAGCCACTGCCGGTTATATTGCCTTTTAAGCTGCCAAAAACTATCACCAGACACATACACAGTACCACCAACACGGTCAATCTGGCCATAAACCCGCGTCCACTATTGCCCTTGTTCTGGTTATCCTTTTGTTTTTTTTCGTTTTTTATCCAATTCATCCTACTCATATGAAATACCCCACAGTCAGAAGAATCGCAAACAACGGTGCAAATACTTCCAGGAATAAAATCCACAATTTTTTAGAATCCAGCGGAAGTTTTCCACTGATTTTTCCCGTTTGTCCGTTGCAGGCGTAATAATAGATTTTTCTGTCCTTTTTGCCTTTGTAGGTCAGAGTCCACACAGGAAGCAGGGCGTACTCCCACTTGGCGTCACGGATGTCTTCCCGCTGTACGGTCGGCGTCACACTATTATAACCGCTGACATTATTTAAGAGACTGCTTCTGGCGAAATTCTTCACCTCAGCCGTTACCTCCTGCTCGAAGGTCTCCTGCTCCATATCCCGCTTTTCTGCCATAAATCCTGTCAGATATTCCATGGAAAATGGTTTGATCTGGTCTGGTTTAAATGGCATCACGCCTTCTACCAGCTGCTTATCTGCCTTTTGTAAAGCATTTCTGGTCAGGTTATCCACGTTCATATGACCATCACGGTTCACCTGATACATCTGGGTCTCCGTGTATTCCACATTACCTGCCCGCCAGGTGCGGACTTTCCGGCCTTGAGCCTCCAGCTGGCTGTCAATCTTACAGCTGTAAAGCCAATATGGGAAATACACTCCCGTCATGCTTTTGATCCGATCCGGACTGTAAAAATCCGACGGTACATATCGTTTTTTCTTAATCCAGTCCGTAAACATGGCCTTAGCCTTGGCCTCATCAATGGCGAAGGGCAGAATCTTCTGGGGCTCATAATTTCCCTCCAGCCGTCCCTGCAAGACTACCGGATTCTTGCAGTAGAAACAGCGGGTCGCCGCCGTCGTCTCATCTGTGACAATCTCCGCGCCGCAGCTTGGGCAGGTATAAAGCATTTGTACCGCAGGTTTCCTCTGCACACTTTCGCTTTCTGCCTTTCCTGTATTTTCACCTTTTCCATCCACTTTCTGAGACTGGCTCTTCTCGTCCGCCATGCCATCCCTAGAAGCTCCAGCGTTTCCGTCCGCTGTACCCGCACCAGAGTCTCCAGTCTTTCCATCCGCTGCGTCATCCACAGGCACCTGCTTTTCCTTCTCCTTCAAAATCTCCGCCTGCGCCTTTAACTCCTCTTCCGTAAAATGCGACATACAGTATTCGCACTCAAAATCCTGGGAAGACGGGTTGAATTTCATGCTGCCGCCGCAGTTGGGGCATTTCCACATGATTACTGCCATCGTTTTTCCTCCCGCTTTTTACTGAAAAACTTTTGTTAGCCTCATTCTAACACAAAAGCGGCCGGTAGAAAACTGGCCGCTTTGATTTT
>CAKRWX010000150.1 GCA_934418055.1 uncultured Lachnospiraceae bacterium | reverse complement strand
ATATTGTTGTTGGTCACCCGGAGACCTTAAAGGATCAGTTACAACCGATTCTGTCCAATGAGCGTCTGTTCTTTACCGATCTTTATAAAGACGGTGTAGGCGAGAAGATCGAGACCATGTTCCGGGAAATGATCGCCGGGCCGGGTGCGGTGAAAGCAACCATTCATAAATATGTGAAGTAAATAGAAGAAACTCTGAATATTCCATGAATTATAGGAAACTTAGGTGGAATATTCAGAGCTTTTTTGTTGTCAGGATACTCTTTCATGCTCTAAAAAGTGACATATATCCAGAAAAACCCATATTTTTTACAACTGGTGACAGAAAATGACATCTCGTGTCAGATATATTGATTCCTCTTTTTATTTTCGATATAGTGAAGTTAAATTCATTGCAAAAGAACGATTGCATAGAAAAAGAGGAGGCAGTGTGTATGAAGAAACAAAGAAAATGGAGATGGAAACGAGCGGCGGCTTGTCTTCTGACAGCGGCGATGATGTTGACGATGCCAGGAATTTCGGCTTTTGCTGATGAGACAGATGCGTCTGTCACCAATACGGGGGGGTGCGAACATCACCTGGAACATACTGAGGATTGCGGTTACACGGAGGGAGAGGTCGGGGCGCCTTGTGAACATGAGCATACGGAAGAGTGTTACACTCTTGTGAAGAAATGCATCCATGAGCATGACGAAAGCTGCTATCCGGTCTCAGAGAAAAGTGGATTAGAAGAGACAGCAACTCCATCTGAGGCAGAAGAGATGGAGCCAACCCAGTGCACCCATGAGTGCACAAAGGAGAGTGGCTGCATCACAGAAGAATTAAACTGCGCCCATGAGCAGGGAGAGCATGATGATACCTGTGGGTATATTCCGGCGAAAGAGGGGACTCCTTGCGAGTATGTCTGTGAGGTGTGCCAGCCTCAGAATGGGAAAGTGAATCTGGAGCAGATTAGTTTGCTGACGAATACGGGGGATGCAATTACTTTTTATGGAAATTGTGTCTTTGCAAATGGAATTCCAATTGTGATTAAGGAAAATGATGGTATTACCAGTATCTATGATAAAGATGGGGCGTTGTTATCCGGTGGTACAGATGTTTCTAATAAGCTTATTTTTGGTGGATGGTTCGGTGAAGAAACCTATTCTGGAAATACATCAGTGACAATGGAAAGTGGAACAGTTACAGCGCATATCTATGGTGGCAATTTGTATGGAACCTTGGAAGGAAGTACAGAAGTTATTATAAAAGGCGGTAAGGTTGGCTGGGTTTTTGGAGGTGGCCGAGAGAGTACAGTTAATGGAACCGCAAGAGTAAAGATATATTCTGGAAGTAAAATCTGGGGAGGAGAAGTTGGAAATAGTACCGCAGATCCTTGGAATAGGGGAACCGTTTTTGGCGGTGGTTATGGTGGAACCGTAAATGAAACGGAGGTTACCTTGTTAGGCGGTGATTTCGGATGGGCTTATGGTGGTGGAGAAAACTGTACAGTAACTTCTTCCGATATACAATTATTGGCGAATCCGAAGAACTGGTGTAATGTGTTTGGTGGTGGAAATGGCGGAAGTGTTGAAACCGCAAATCTGACGGTTCGTGAAGTTGCGAATCCTGGTTATGCCGTATTTATGTATGGCGGCGGTTGGTGCGATGATGTAGAAACAGCCAATATCACCATCGGCGGTGACTGTCGGCTCGCTGGAAATATTGGTATTTACGCCACTGGCAGCGGCGAGTCTGGGTCTAGTAATACCAGTACCGTAGAAGAAGCAAATTTTGTTATTGATAATTTTGACCTGATTAGCGTAGGTAACACTACCGTCTGTGGTCCACTGGTAGGAACGAATGTTGACAGAACGTCCACGGTTCTGGTGACAGGTTCGAAAACTCCGACTGCCAGCATGCAGCTTTTTTTGAAAGATATTGATAAGGTAACATTAAAGCAGAGTTCCGCAGTTCTTTTTGGGGCTGATCCGTCAGATCCTGGAAATCCATATAAGCCGCTGGAAATCGGACATTTGGAAGTAGAAAGCAGTGGAGAGGCTATTTTCGCCGCTGGAAATCGGTCTGTCACCATCAAAGAACTGGCTGGCAGCGGCAAACTACTTTTTGAGGGTCAGGCGAAGCAGCCAACACCAATCACAGGTGTTGAGAGCGTATTATCCACTGTGACAGCACCTCTTCAGATCACAGGACGCGGCGTGGCATTGACCATTGATGGAACTACTTTTATCAGCGGGCCTGGTATCACATCCGCAACGGGTTTCATTTCCGGAATGAACGGTTACACGGCGGTAAATGTCGATGATGGGATCCAACTGAAAAAATCTACTGAGGTGAAAACACCGGTTCAGATCACTTTTGCAACCTTTGACAAGGAAAGCTATATCTATGGAGAAACCATGAACCTTTCCATAGAGGCGAAAATAGCTGGTGGAGCGCCGCTTGCAGGGGAAACGGTGTATATCTGGGCGGGAAATGCAGGAACGCAGGTTGGTTCTGTGGTTCTGGATGATCAGGGTAAAGCAACATTCCCATTGAAGGTGAATAGCTTCCTTCGGGACATTTTCCCAGATCCGGATAAGCAGACTCTGCGGGCGTATTATCAGGGAAGCGAACAGTACGACCGTTATGTAACCATGATGACTCTTGCAGGGACAAAACAGCAGAACTTTACATTTACCAATGCTGACATTGCGCTGACACAGGAGATTACAGCTCCGGCGTTGAATCAGAATCCGGTTCGAAAGCTGGAAATGGGAGATACTTTCTTTACGGCAGAAGTGCTCTGGTCGCCTGATCACACTGCATTTCAGGCAGATACTTCGTATACAGCCAGCATCCTTTTGAAGCCAAAACAGGGTTATGATTTTAAGAGCATTGGAACTATCAGTTATCAGGGAACACAGGTGACTCCACAGGTACAGTCTGACGGATCCCTGTTGCTGACAAATGTGAAGAATTTCGCAGCGATTCCTGCGGGAAGTCTTGCGTATGATACGGAACAGAAACCATTGGATACGGTACCGGCAGAACTGCAGAAAAAGTTTTCCACTATTGAAGAACTGAAAGAAGCCCTTTACCAGGGTGTGATTCAGCAGATGGCAGAAATTTCAAAAGAGAACATCGCCCATTACGATGTGAAACTGCTTGTGAGCCTGGACAGTGGAGCTACCTGGGAAGCTGCAACTCCAGGAAATTTCCCGGACGGCGGAATCCAGGTAACGATTCCTTATCCGGCAGGAACCAATGGAAGCACCCACGATTTCGTAGTTGCCCACATGATCACCAGAGCCATGAATGGAAAAAATCCAGGTGAGATTGAATTCCCGGCTGTGGAAGAAAATGCTTCAGGAATCACCTTCCGGGTGTATGGTCTTTCTCCAATTTCTGTAGGTTGGAAACAGGTTGCAGATGCGAGCGATGACGATAACCAAGACAAGGACAACTCTGGAAATACCAGCGGCGATTCCAGTGATTCCAATGGTTCTACCAGTGGCTCCAATGGCTCTTCCGGCAATTCCAGTGGTTCCAATGGCTCCCACAGGGATTCCAGTGATCGGAATGACAGTGCGGAAGATAATCGTTTTGGCAATGTGACCAAAGATCCAAAGAAAGGCTATATGAACAGCAAACTTGGTGTTATTACCGGCGCAGCAAACAGCACTGCACAGGATGGCTACAGCCACTGGATGCAGGATGCACACGGCTGGTGGCTCCGTTATGCAGATCACAGTTATCCAAAGAGTGTGAGATATAGTGATTCCCGCGTTGCATACACCTGGGAGCAGGTCAATGGCAACTGGTGGGCATTCGATGAGAATGGTTATATCAAAACCGGCTGGCTGTTTGACGACACCTATGGCGGCTGGTTCTATGTGGACGCTGATCGTGGCATGCAGACTGGCTGGATCCAAGTTCAAGCTGTCTGGTACTATCTCAACCAGGTATCCGATGGAACCAAAGGCCGCATGTACGCCGGACAGAAGACACCTGACGGATACTTTGTAGGTGAGAATGGCGCATGGGACGGGAAAGAAAAGTAAATTGAAGATATTTTTATAAAAGAAACTCTGGATATTCCGTAAAGCTTGAAAAAATTAAGTGGAATATTCAGAGTTTCTTTTTGGTGTTTGTGCAAAGGATTAGGTTTAGAAACAAATATGAAAACTATGTTTTGGCTATTTACATTTAAGTATATAGTATATATATTATCTACATAAATGTAAACTTAAAGAGGTGTTATGATAAAAAATATTTTGTTGAAGATATCGAATATTCTAAAATGCTCTCCTGTTTATCAGAGGCAATTTTACGCATCTCGTGACAAAAGGCTGTGTCAGCAGTAAAAAAGGCATTGTCACAGGAGCATGAATCAGTTACGAAATTTGTTGGATATAAAGTAGACGCTTTTCATGGAATGGTGTATACTGTGTGGAAATAGTAAAACAATTATCAGATTTTGGAAGAACAGGAGGACATGTCGATGGCATTTCAATTAAGAAAGTATCATGCGCCAGATTTTACCGAAGCGAAATTTCAGACAGCCCCGGACGCGGTATTGGTTCCGGCACCACAGGATAAGACCGCTCCGGATCATTTCCATGCCTTAAGCATTTTCCCGGAATATTTTAAAATTCATGGAAGCTGGCTGCTGGCAGAGGACAGCCGGATGGACTGTGTTCCGGTGTATCAGGATGGCAGGGTTCTGGTTGTGGAACCGCGGAATCTGAAAAAAGGTGATCTGGTGGTGACCGGGCGGACGGAAAACTGCGAAGATGGAATCTATGTCCATCCAGATGGATTTGGAACGGTCAACCAGGAGAAGGATGTGTTCGCATTCCGTCAGAACCGTTCCAGAGAGACTTCTTTTTCCAGGGATTATGATGAACTTTATGATCTGTTACGGTATGAGAAAGCACATGGCGGCTATGTGGTGTGGGTCATGGGACCGGCATTCAGCTTTGATTCTGACGCAAGAAATGCGTTTTCCAGACTGGTGGAGAACGGATATGTGAATGCTCTTTTGGCAGGGAATGCTTTAGCGACCCATGACTTAGAGGGCGCTTATCTGGGAACAGCACTTGGACAGGACATCTATACCCAGGAAAGCGTAAAAAATGGCCATTACAACCATCTGGCTACCATCAACCGGGTGCGCCAGTGCGGCTCCATTCCGAAATTTATTGAGGAAGAGCATATTGATAACGGTATCATCTATAACTGTGTGAAACATCAGGTCCCGTTTGTGTTGGCAGGTTCTATCCGCGATGACGGCCCGCTTCCGGAGGTCTACGGCAATGTCTATGAGGCCCAGGATGCCATGAGAAACCATGTGCGGAAAGCCACTACGGTGATCTGCCTGGCAACCATGCTCCACACCATTGCCACGGGCAACATGACTCCATCCTTCCGTGTTCTGCCGGATGGTTCGATCCGTGAGGTATATTTTTACTGTGTGGATATTTCGGAATTTACGGTCAATAAATTAACAGACCGTGGCAGCTTATCTGCCAGAGGGATTGTAACCAATGCCCAGGATTTCGTGACCAATGTATGCAAGGGACTGGGATTATCTCTATAGCAAAATGATCCACCTGGCTGGTTAAGAAAATCAGTTGGAAAAAATGAAACTTTCCGGTATAATTATGATAGGAATTGATCATAAAGGAAAGGTATGTATTTAAAATGAATCAAAGTTTAACCCGGCAGTTTTTCCGCTTTACGATCCCAACGATCCTGTCCATGGTGGCATTTTCCCTGTATACCCTGGTGGATGGAATCTTTGTGGCAAAAGGTGTCGGCGAGACAGCATTGGCGGCGGTAAATTTATCGTCGCCTTATAATTCTGTGATGTTTGCGGCCGGACTTCTTCTGGCTGTGGGCATGTCTACTACCATTGCCATCCGCCTTGGAAATGGAAAGCATCACGAGGCGAGCAGCCTTTTTACCCGGAATCTGATCGTGGCAGTCGTTGTTTCTATCGTGATCTCAGTTCTGACACTGCTAAATCTCCGCTCCGTAGCGCAGTTTTTAGGTGCAGAAGGGGATACGCTGGGCTATGTGATGGAATATGTAGGCGGTGTATCTCCGTTTGCCGTATTTTTTATCTGCTCTTATAATATGGAGATTCTGGTAAAAACGGACGGAACCCCGCTTCTGTCAACCATTGGCGTCAGCCTGGCAGGTGTGACGAATCTGGTGCTGGACTGGCTGTTTGTC
>CAKRWX010000149.1 GCA_934418055.1 uncultured Lachnospiraceae bacterium | reverse complement strand
GGATTTTCCGTGGTGGCTCCGATCAGAATCAAGGTTCCATCCTCCACAAACGGCAACAGATAATCCTGCTGGCTCTTATTAAAACGGTGGATCTCATCTACAAAAAGGATCGTCCGTCTCCCATACATTCCCAAAGTATCCTTGGCTTTCTGTACCACCTCTTCCATATCCTTTTTACCTGCTACGGTGGCGTTGATCTGGCAGAATTCCGCCTTGGTGGTGTGGGCGATCACTTTCGCCAGCGTAGTCTTGCCTGTTCCCGGCGGGCCATAGAAAATGATAGAGCCCAGCTGGTCGGCCTTAATGGCCCGGTAAAGCAAAGTTCCAGGCCCTACAATATGTTTTTGTCCTACTACCTGATCCAGGGTTTCCGGCCGCATCCGGGACGCCAGCGGGGACTCCTGTTTCATGGTGTTGGTTCTCATATAATCAAATAAATCCATAATTTCCATCCTTCATTCGATCACCAGTTCATCTGCTGTAACAAAATTATAGCCATTTGCGGATAAGGTGTCAATGATTTCCAGCGCCGCTTCCACCGATGTCTCATAGGAATCATGCAGCAAAACGATGCTTCCATCCTGGGCCCGTTTTACCACATGCTTAACGATCTGGCTGGTATTCTGCACCTTCCAGTCTAAGGGATCAATGTCCCATAAAACCACCGTCATAGGCACCATGCATTCCAGTTCCTCGCTCCAGGATCCGTAAGGCGGGCGGATATAATGGGGCGTCTCCCCAGTGATGCTTTCCAGTTTTTCATTGGTGCACTGGATCTGATTACAGGCATCCTGCGCCGATTCCCTGGTCAGCTGCATATGCTTCTGGCTATGATTTCCGATCAGATGGCCATCCTCCTTCATCTGGCGCACCAGATCTTCGTTGCCGTCCAGATTCTGGCCAATCAAGAAAAATGTGGCCTTAACGCCTCGTTCCCGAAGTCCGTCTAAGAGAAGTTTCGTGTAAACAGGATGGGGGCCATCATCGAAGGTCAAGGCAATCTCCTTGCGTGATTCTTCCAATGTCCTGACAGCGTCCTGTCTGATTCCGGACTTTTGTCCAGGCAGCGCAGCTTCCACCCTATCAGGCTCTGACGTTCCTTCCAGCGCCGCGCCGCCCCCTGCTGCCACACTTCTTTCCGCCCGCAAAGCCGCCCCACCGCCAAAATTGTCATACACATCCACTGAAATAAAAAGGGCAATCAGGCCCCACAGCCAGATTGCCCAATACCATTCTTCTCGTCTCATAGCGAGTCCTGGTTGCTTTTTATTCTATTGTATGCGGGGAATAAGATTTTCAGAATGAAAACTTATCCCCTGCTCTTCCAATTTCAGAGTAATTGTGAAGACTCTGCACTTTCACTTCTGGAACCTGAAATTTCCCGTACTTAGAATCTGGTCTCCCAGCGTCCGCAGAATACATTATCATTATAAGCTCCCTTGAATTCGGATCTGCCCATCAGCTTCTCGATCAGCGCATGGACTGCCTCCGGATGGTTCATGTAAGTATTTGCGTAACATCTTGCCATCGGTACATCGATCAGCATGTTCGGGTAAGTCAGGGAAGCAACGATGGTAGGTACCTCACTCATGTACCATGGCTGCTTGATCGGCAGATTCCATTTCACACGCATCACGTTGTACTGGGCAAAGCCTTCCACGCTGAGGATCAGCAGCACTGCGTCAAACCGCTTCTTGAACTCTTCCATCTTGCCCTTCAGAACCGGTTCTTCTGCGTCAACCTCAAATCCGGCCTCTTCCAGCTGACGGATCACATCTGCCTTGATCACCTCATCGTTGCCCTTTAATAACTGGCCGGCGATCACTCTGCCTTCTCCACCGATAAATACCAGCTTGATGCGTTTGTATTTCTCAGGAGTCATCGGAAGGTAATTCTCACGGTCTTTTACCAGAGTCACATACTGGTCTGCGATCTGGGCTGCGATCTGATGATGCTCCGGGCATCCAACAACGGATAATCCATCCTTTGGAGGCATCAGAGTTCCCTCTTTCTTGTGGATATGGAGATTCAATGCCGCCTTTAAGCCTAAAATACGGTGCAGGGCATCATTTAAACGTTCCTCGGTGATGGTTCCGTTCTTATAGCCTTCCATCATGTAGCCAAAATCCTCTTCCCTGTCATTGAAGAACAGGAACATATCACAGCCTGCTGCAATGGCGCCCGGAACCTGCTCGCTTCTCGGAACGGTCGCGCCAAACATACCGATCATATGGGACGCGTCAGTCACTACCAGTCCGTTAAAGCCTAACTGGCCTTTTAACAGGTCGGTGATCAGCTCTGGAGCCAGCGTTGCCGGACGGATATCCACATCCTTGATGCCAGGTCTTAATTTCCTGGAATATGCAGGCAGAGCAATGTGGCCTGCCATAACGGTCATAACGCCCTCATCGATCAGGGCTTTGTATACCTTTCCATAAGTCTGATCCCACTCTTCACAGGACATCTCATTGACGCCCATGATCAGATGCTGGTCGTTTTCCTCCGTTCCATCACCTGGGAAATGCTTCATACAGGTAGCCATCTCCCGTGTCCTGGTTCCCTTGAAGAATGCCTTAGAATAGCGGATCACATCGTCTGGAACATTGTTAAATGCACGGATCTGGACAATGGTATTTCTCCAGTTATAGGTTAAATCTACGATCGGAGCAAAGTTCCAGTTACAGCCTACTGCCCAGCTCTCTGCTGCGCCAACTTTTGCCATCAGATAAGCGTTCTCTTCATTGCCAGTGGAAGCAATAGCTGCGCCGCATGCGATTGGAGTACCGCCGCCAACACCGCCATTACCGCCCTGCTCACAGTTGGAAGCGATCAATAACGGGATTCTGGACGCATCCTGCAGAGTCTTATTCTGATCGTAAAGCACATCTGCCGGAGCGTTCTGGTAACGGATTGCACCTGGATGATAAGTGTCAATGACCTCTTTTAACGCCTCTGGGGAACGATCTGTTACCATGTTGACGAATAACTGGCCAATCTTCTCCTCGATGGTCATGGATTTGATGGTATCTTCCACCCACTGAACCTGCTCCTCAGATAAATAATACGGTTTCTTTCTTAAATCTACCATAGCTGCCTTCTCCTTCTCTTTGAAAATATATTGTTCTTACGATAAATTCTCTTTAAACTCCTGGATCTGTTCCTCGGCGTAATCCCCCTCGTAT
This sequence comes from uncultured Lachnospiraceae bacterium, assembly GCA_934418055.1. Taxonomy (GTDB): domain Bacteria; phylum Bacillota; class Clostridia; order Lachnospirales; family Lachnospiraceae; genus UBA3402. The sequence goes on along the minus strand of CAKRWX010000149.1, from coordinate 3,045 downwards.
ACCCCCTCTAAAAACTTCGGAAGTGCCTCCATAACAAACCGCTGCCAGGACTCTTTCTCATGTTTTACTAAAATCGGATAATAAAGAACCCCATTTTTCTGGGCCGCCTTTAAATCACCTGGCGCATCGCCGATCATCAGCACGTGGTTCTTCTCGTAGCCGTAGCCTAACATCTTCCCGATACAGCTGGCCTTGCTTCCCACGTTCTGGGTCAGGCAAACGTCCACGCTGTCCATCAGCTTGTGGCGGTTCCACTCTTCTAATACGGCGTCTAAATTGGCAGAAGATACAATGGCAACGTCCGCTGCCTGATGGGCTGCTGCCAATCCTTCTTTTACCCCTGCAAATGGAAGCTTCAGATCTTCTGGAAGCTGTCCGATGGACTGGTTCACTGCCACAGACCAGTCATGGGCTTTCTGGAAAATCTGCTCTCCAGTCGCCTCAAAAGCGGCTTTTACGGAGCTGTTGGACAACTCATCGGCAGTTTCTGACCAATGAGCCAGCTTCTCAATTCCATCAATTTTTTTCAGATTTTTATCTACTTCGGTTAATGCCTGTGCCAACGCCAGGAACCGGTTGATTCCTCTGGTCATGGAATACAGGTTGATCTCATTCCAGCGCTCCAGTACCTGATCCTGCCATTCCTCCAGTCCCCATTCTTTTACCATACAGGGGCCGAAACAGCGGATATGCTTCACATCCATGGTGTCCATGGCGCAGCCATCTGAATCCACACAGATCAGATATCCCTTCTTTTTGACAAATTCATCCAGACTCTTCATCATCCGTCCTCCTTCATGCCATAAGTATACCTGTTTTTCCCATATTCACCTATGACAATCTTCCTTGTTTTCAGCACAATTTTATTGTATCATAAGATTAATATGAAATTATATGCTTATAAAGGAGACTCTGAACTTGGACTTTGAATCTGTTTCACGCTCTCCCATCGAGGAGCGCTATGCGTTAGAAGAACTGTTGATGAATGCGGTATCCGTCGGTGATACCAAAAATGCCCTGGAATACCAGCGCCGTTTCCGTAAGCACCATCTGGTCCCCAGGACTGACGATCTGGTGCGTAACAGCCAGAACATGATGATTATTTTAAATACCCTTCTGCGAAAGGCGGCACAGGCCGGAGGTGTCCATCCACTCCACATTGACCGATTGTCCACCCAGATTGCCGTTCAGATCGAATCCATGAATTCTTTAAATGACTTAAATGCCTTCGGTCTTACCATCGTGCGCCGGTACTGTCTGCTGGTACAGAACTTTTCCAGACAGAACGTCTCTCCCTTAATCCGGACCTGCTTAAATTACATTGATTTCCACTATAGGGAAGATCTTTCTCTAAGCCAGATGGCAGCCATGTGCAGCATCAGCAGCACCCATCTCTCCGCCCAGTTCCGCAAAGAGGTGCAGATGACATTGACCGACTACATCAACCACACCCGCATCCGCCAGGCCCTGATTTTGCTGAATACCACAGCTCTTCCCATCCAGGAGATTGCTTTCCAATGCGGCTTTTCCGATGCTAATTATTTTGCCCGGACATTTAAAAAGCTGCAGGGGCAGGCCCCTACAGCTTATCGGTCCGGATTGCAGCAATCCGGTAGTAATTCAATTGTTTAAATATTACTCTGCGTCCTCGCCGTCTGCGTTCTCATCGTCCACAACGGTGAATACCTGTCTCTTACGAGCCATCTCATCGCTCTCCAGATACTCGTCGTAGGTGGTGATCTTATCGATCAGCTGACCGTTGACGATCTCCATGATACGGTTTGCAGTGGTCTGTACGATCTGATGGTCACGGGAGGAGAAGATCAACACGCCTGGGAACTTGATGAGACCGTTGTTCAGTGCGGTGATGGACTCCATGTCTAAGTGGTCAGTCGGCTCGTCTAACATCAGCACGTTAGCGCCGGAGATCATCAGCTTGGAAAGCATACAGCGGACTTTCTCACCACCAGAGAGAACTTTTACTTTCTTCACGCCGTCCTCGCCAGCGAATAACATTCTTCCAAGGAAGCCGCGAACATAAGTCACGTCCTTCTCTGGAGAATACTGGGTCAGCCAGTCTACGATGGTGTCATCATTGTTAAACTCAGCAGTGTTGTCCTTCGGGAAATAGGACTGGGATGTGGTCAGGCCCCACTTATAGCTTCCCTCGTCCGGTTCCATCTCACCTGCCAGAATTTTAAACAATACAGTCTTTGCCTGCTCATTTGGGCCAACCAAAGCCACTTTATCTTCACGGTTTAAGATAAAGGAAATGTGATCCAGTACCTTGACGCCGTCGATGGTCTTAGTTAAATTCTCAACGGTCAGAACCTCATTACCGATCTCACGTGCCGGACGGAAATCGATGTATGGGTACTTACGGCTGGATGGACGGATGTCGTCCAGCTCGATCTTCTCCAGTGCTCTTTTTCTGGAAGTCGCCTGTTTGGACTTGGATGCGTTAGCGGAGAATCTCTGGATGAACTCCTGTAACTCTTTGATCTTCTCCTCTTTCTTGCGGTTTGCTTCCTTCATCTGTTTTACCATCAACTGGCTGGACTCGTACCAGAAATCGTAGTTTCCTGCGTATAACTGGATCTTGCCGTAGTCAATATCTGCAGTATGAGTACAAACTTTGTTTAAGAAATAACGGTCATGGGATACTACGATGACGGTATTCTCAAAGTTGATTAAGAACTCCTCTAACCATGCAATCGCGTCTAAGTCTAAGTGGTTAGTCGGCTCATCCAGAAGCAGGATGTCTGGGTTGCCAAACAGTGCCTGTGCCAGCAGAACCTTAACTTTCAGGGCACCGGTCAAATCCTTCATCAGGCTGTAATGGTACTCGGTGTCAACACCCAGACCATTTAATAAGTTGGCTGCATCAGACTCAGCCTCCCAGCCGTTCATTTCCGCAAATTCTGCCTCTAAGTCAGCAGCACGGATGCCATCCTCGTCAGAGAAATCTTCCTTCATGTAGATGGCGTCTTTCTCTTTCATTACCTCATACAGGCGCTTGTTGCCCATGATAACGGTGTCTAATAC
>CAKRWX010000148.1 GCA_934418055.1 uncultured Lachnospiraceae bacterium | reverse complement strand
TAATACGCCTGGTTTACAGAAAGTATCCGAACCTGCGGAGTTTAACTGGATCCACTCCAGATCTGGCGCTTTGGCTAACTGCGCTGGACTCACATTACCGATGATGACCTGTGCTTTCGCCAGCTGTTCCTCTGTCACCGTCTCCGGTGAAGCGTAGGTAAACTGACAGCCAGCGCCCATACGCTCCAAATATTCTTTGTGGCGTTCCTCCACCGGAATCACCACTAAAACCTGTTTACTCATAGAAAATCCTCCTGCGTTTTCGATTGTTCGTAATCTTTTGTCATTTGCAGTCATTTTCTGTCATTTATAATCACCTAATGGTTCTCGATATCCATCAGCATATCCACACGTCTCTGATGACGTCCACCCTCAAAGCTTGCATTTAACCACTCGTCCACGATCATCTTCGCTAACTCCACGCCGATGACTCTCGCACCAAATGCCAGAACGTTGGAATCGTTGTGCATACGGGACAGCTTTGCGGTGTATGGCTCGCTGCAGACGCAGGCCCGAACACCCTTTACTTTGTTGGCAGCCAGGGAGATGCCAACGCCGGTTCCACAGATGGCGATACCCAGATCTGCGTCTCCGTCAACTACGGCGCGGCCTACTTTCTCTCCGTATACCGGATAATCACAGCTCTCTGTGGAATTGGTTCCCAGGTCCAGAACCTCATAACCTTTCTCCTCCAGATGTGCCTTGATAGCTGCCTTCATTTCCAGTGCTGTGTGATCATTTCCAATTGCGATTTTCATAACAATTCTCCTCTTTTATATAAAATATTATGCCATGTGGCACATGAACCTGCTTCAGCCCCATCACACCATACAATCTGATGAACGCCAGAAAATCTTCTACAGGATTCTTATCTTCCATATACCTTCCGTACATTATCTAATTTCGCCACCGCGTTCTGCAGCAGCAGATCCGCCGCCGTAAATGCCGCCATGGTCTCCACTACCACCACTGCTCTTGGCACAATGATGGGATCGTGGCGTCCTTTGATGACAGTCTCCACTTCCTCGCCAGCCCGGTTCACGGTCTGCTGGGGTCTGGAGATGGATGGGGTTGGTTTAAAAGCCGCCCGCAGAATCAGCGGACTTCCGTCACTCATGCCGCCCAAAACACCGCCGGAATGGTTGGTGCGCTTTCCGATGGTTCCGTCTGCATTTCTGCAGAACTCATCATTATTGACCGAACCGACCGCTTTCGCCGCCTCAAAGCCATCACCGATCTCCACGCCTTTTACCGCGCCGATAGACATCTCCGCATGGGCCAGTCTGGCATCCAGTTTCTCAAACACCGTCTCGCCAACTCCCGCCGGAAGCCCGGTGATGACGCATTCCACCACACCTCCCACGGAATCCTGTTCCTCTAACATCTGCTCCAGATAGCGTTCCGCCTCTTTCGCAGCTTCCCGGTCTGGCATACAGACCTTATTTTCCGATGCCGCTTTCAGATCAAACCGGTCCATGGAGATCTCCACTGGTCCGATGGACTTGGCATAGGCCGTCACCTTTACTCCTAAAGTCTCCAGCAGCTTTGCCGCAATGGCTCCCGCCGCCACACGCCCGATGGTTTCCCGTCCAGAAGAACGTCCGCCGCCCCGGTAGTCCCGGAACCCGTATTTCTCATCGAAGGTATAATCTGCATGTCCCGGACGGTAGATGTCCATGATGGAACTGTAATCATGGGATCTCTGATCCGTATTCCGCACCAGCAGGGAAATCGGCGTTCCTGTGGTTTTCCCTTCAAACACGCCGGACAGAATCTCCACCTGGTCGCTTTCCTGACGCATGGTGGTGAATTTGCTCTGTCCCGGCTTTCTTCTATTTAAATAAGTCTGAATATCTTCCTCGCAGAGGGGAAGTCCCGCCGGACACCCGTCCACGACGACCCCAACGCCTTTTCCATGGGATTCTCCCCAGGTGGTCATCGTAAGCAGTGTCCCCCATGTTGATCCAGCCATAAATTATCCCCTTACCTTCACGATAGCGCAGCAGTTCGGCTCATCTACCCTCACTGGATTGGCGCTGCCCACCAGAAGTCCTTTTTCATAATCAATATGGAAGAATGTGATACTTCCTGTCTCGTGGTTCAGACATGCGATATGCTGATCGTCTGGGAAAATGGCGATGTCTTTCGGATATTCGCCGCTGATCGGCAGACAGCAGATCAGTTCCAGAAGTCCAGTCTCCTCATCCCGGTTGTATACGCTGACCGTATCATCGCCTGCATTGGAGCAGAACAGATGCTTCTCATCAGAAGAAAAACGAATCGCACAAGCCGCTGTTAACTGGCTTAACCGTTTCTCGCCTGTGGTGGAAATGGTCTGGATCTTCTCCAGCTTCGGAGCCCGTTTACCAGTCTCGTATGTATACACATCGATGACATTTTTCATTTCATACATCAGATACATGTATTTACCGTCTTTGCTGAAAATGAAATGCCGCGGAGCCGACTCCAGATCACACGGAAGCGTATCTACTAACATTAAGGTATCTTCCGTTGCATTCAGCTTATAGATCTTTACCTGATCCACTCCAAGATCTGCCACCATCACAAACTTTTTATCCGGCGTCATGCGGACACAGCTGACGTGTGGACGGAACATACGCTCTGCCACACTTCCCAGTCCCTTGTGGTAAACACCAGCCGCAATACTTCCGACCGTTCCATCTGGGTTCAGATTCATAACCGTTGCCTTACCATCATGGTAACCCGCTACAAACAGATACTTGCCATCCGGGTCAACGGAAAGCTGACAGCCTCTCATACCCTTAATATTGGCCATATTTAATTTCGTAATACTTCCATTCTCATGAATCCGGAAAGAGACCACACCCTCATCCGCGATGGAGTATAAAATCTTGCCATCCGGTGATGCCACTACATAAGAAGAGTTGTCCACCTCAACTTCACATCTCTCCTTAAAAACGCCCTTTTCCACATCCACATCGTAGACCGTAATTCCCTTTGCGTTACCCGTATAAGAATAAGATCCCACATAAGCCATGTACATCTCTTTCATGTCACATTCCTCCTACCAAACTGAATGTCTAAATTGTACCATAGATTTAACAAAAAATCTATTGACACTCATATATTTTTCTGTATAATGGAGTTTGCGTCTGGTTTATTATTACTAAACTTTTTGATTATTTTTAGTGTCAGTTAGTATTTGTAAACTTTTCGATTACTATTGTGATGAGGATGTAACTGTGAAGGTACTGGACAGTTACATAAATATCATATCAGCACGGAGGAGGCAACTGATGGATATTGGGCTGAAATTAAAAGAGCTGCGTATCTTAAAGGGCCTGACACAGGAGGAACTGGCAGATCGTGCGGAGCTGTCAAAGGGGTTTATTTCCCAGATCGAGCGGAATCTTACCTCCCCTTCTATCGCCACTTTAATGGATATTCTGCAGTGTCTGGGCACAACTACCGCGGATTTCTTTACAGAAGCCCCCGATGAACAGATCGTGTTCGGAAAAGCCGACTATTTTGAAAAAATTGATACAGACTTAAAGAATGAGATCAAATGGATCATACCCAACGCCCAGAAGAATATGATGGAGCCCATCCTTCTGACTCTGGAAGCCGGAGGCGAGACCTATCCGGACAATCCCCACGAGGGCGAAGAGTTCGGCTACGTTCTTCAGGGCAGTATCGCCATTCATTTAGGAAATAAAATCTACCGGGCCAAGAAAGGCGAGTCCTTCTACTTTACCCCGGACAAAAAGCATTACCTTACAAGCAAAACCGGAGCCGTCATTTTATGGGTCAGCTCACCGCCTAGTTTTTAAGCCCCGGCCATTACCATTATCAGGAGGAAACATATCATGAGTCAGCCACTTATTGATCTGGTGAATATTTCAAAGAGCTTCGACGGCACCATGGTGCTGGATGACTTAAATCTCTCTGTGAAGGAGAATACCTTCGTGACTCTGCTTGGCCCCAGCGGCTGCGGCAAGACCACGACCCTTCGTATCTTAGGCGGTTTTGAGCACGCCGATTCCGGTAAGGTCATTTTCGACGGCCAAGACATTTCCAATCTGCCGCCAAACAAGCGCCAGTTAAACACCGTATTCCAGAAATACGCCCTGTTTACCCACATGACCATTGCGGAAAACATCGCTTTTGGCCTGAAAATTAAAAATAAACCAAAGTCCTACATCCAGGACAAGATCAAATATGCCTTAAAATTAGTGAACTTAGACGGTTTTGAGAACCGCGATGTCAACTCCTTAAGCGGCGGCCAGCAGCAGCGTATCGCCATTGCCCGCGCCATCGTAAACGAGCCGAGAGTCCTGCTTTTAGACGAGCCGTTAGGCGCCCTGGACTTAAAGCTGCGCCAGGACATGCAGTACGAGCTGATCCGTCTGAAAAATGAGCTGGGCATCACCTTTATCTATGTCACCCACGACCAGGAAGAGGCACTGACCATGTCCGATACCATCGTTGTCATGAACCAGGGCTACATCCAGCAGATGGGTTCCCCGGAGCAGATCTACAACGAGCCGGAAAATGCATTCGTAGCCGACTTCATCGGCGAGAGCAACATTGTTCCAGGCGTTATGCTCCATGACGAGTTGGTTGAGATCTTTGGCGCGAAATTCGCCTGCGTGGATAAGGGATTTGGAAATAATACCCCTGTCGATGTGGTGATCCGTCCAGAGGATATCGAACTGGTTGCGCCGGAAGAGGGCACCTTAAAGGGCGTCTGCACCCACCTGATCTTCAAGGGCGTTCACTACGAGATGGAAGTTACCACGCCGGACGGCTTTGAGTGGCTGGTTCACAGCACAAGCCTCTGCCCGGTTGGCAAAGAGGTTGGCATCCGGGTTGATCCGTTCAACATTCAGATCATGAACAAACCTGCTTCTGAAGATGAGGAGGCAGTGGGAGTCAATGAGTAAAAAATTATTATCCGGTCCTTATCTGTTATGGATGATCGGTTTCACGGTCATTCCACTGGCGCTGATCGTTTTCTACGGTCTCACTGACCGCAGCGGTGCCTTTACTTTGGCTAATGTCCTTTCCATCGGAACCCCGGAGCACCGGAAAGCCCTGTTTTTATCCCTGGGCCTGTCCCTGGTCAGCACCGTTGTATGCCTGCTCCTGGCTTACCCGCTGGCCATGATCTTAAGAAAGAGAAATATCGGAAAAGGAAGCTTCGTGGTCTTCATTTTCATTCTTCCCATGTGGATGAACTTTTTGCTGCGTACCCTGGCTTGGCAGACCCTGCTGGAGAAAAATGGCGTCATCAACGGCATTCTCTCCGCCTTACATCTGCCGACCCAGTCTCTCATCAACACCTCGGGAGCCATTATTTTAGGTATGGTATACAACTTCCTGCCGTTTATGGTTCTTCCTATTTATAATGTGCTTTGCAAGATTGACGACAACACCATCAACGCAGCACAGGACCTGGGCGCTAATTTCTTCCAGACCCTGTTCTACATCTGGCTGCCTTTAAGCGTTCCTGGCATCATCAGCGGCATCACCATGGTGTTTGTCCCAGCGCTGACCACCTTCGTCATCTCCAACTTATTAGGAGGAAGCAAGATCCTGCTGATCGGCAACGTCATCGAACAGGAGTTTACCAAAGGAAGCAACTGGCACTTAGGCTCCGGCCTGTCCCTGGTGCTGATGGTCTTCATTTTACTAAGCATGGCGCTGATCGCCAAATACGATAAGAACGGGGAGGGAACTACATTCTGATGAAAACATTAAAACACCATGTAAAACGAATCGTAGAGAACTTCTACCTGGTTCTGATCCTGATTTTTTTGTACGCGCCTATCGTGACTATGATGGTTCTGTCCTTCAACAGCTCCAAATCCAGAACCCAATGGGGCGGATTTACCCTTCGCTGGTATACACAGATGTTTGACAGCGCCACCATCATGGACGCGCTGGTCAATACCCTGGTCATTGCCTTCGTATCGGCACTGATCGCTACCATCATCGGCACTGCGGCATCCATGGCCATCAACAGCATGAAACCGCTGCCGCGGACCATCATCATGGGCATTACCAATATTCCGATGCTGAACGCGGATATCGTAACTGGTATTTCCTTAATGTTAGCATTTATCGCTTTCGGCATTTCCCTGGGCTTCCAGACCATTCTGATCGCCCACATTACCTTTAATATCCCGTATGTGATCCTAAGCGTCATGCCAAAATTAAAGCAGACCAACAAGAGCACTTACGAGGCGGCTATGGACCTGGGCGCATCCCCGATCTATGCCTTTTTCAAGGT
>CAKRWX010000147.1 GCA_934418055.1 uncultured Lachnospiraceae bacterium | reverse complement strand
ACTACCGTCGGCGCGTAGAAACCGCCGATGATCAGGCCGCCAATACCAAAAGGTAATGTGATCAATTTCTGGGCACCGGACAGTACATAATTTTCCAGAGTGGAAAATACCGGTCCGATGATGGTTAAGGTAATATATCCAGTGGCAAGAACCGTTACCAGCGGGGTAACAAATAAATCAATGATTTCCGGTACAATCTTGTGCAGCTTCTTTTCTATGATTGACATAAACCAGACTGCAATGACCACCGGGATCACATGGCCCTGATAACCAACCAGGGATACTTCGTAAAGTCCGAACCATACGGACGCCTTCGGAATCTCGGCTGCGCTCATGCCAGCCACATTCCAGGCATTGATCAGACCGGAATGAATCATGATCATACCAACAACCGCGCCCAGGTAAATGTTGCCGCCAAAGGTCTTTGCCGCGCTGACTGCGATCAAAATCGGCAGGAACACGAACGCCGCATTGCTGAACAAATGGATAATGGTATAAGTTCCAGAGTTTGCCATCTCCGGCCATACATTGCAGAGGCCCTCTAACAATCCCATCAAAAGTCCACTGGCTACGATAGCCGGAATGATCGGCACGAAAATGTCGCCCAACGTCTTGATGGCCCGTTTCGCCACGTTCTGGCGACTGGCTGCCGCCTGATTGACTTCCTGGGTTCCCGCCTCCTTGATGCCTGCCAAGCGGATAAATTCATCGTAAACCTTATTGACTGTACCGGTTCCAAAAATGATCTGAAGCTGCCCCGAAGCCTCAAACACACCTTTCACCCCATCAATTTCCTCCAACTGAGCCTTGTCGCACTTGCTGTTGTCCGCGATCACCAGACGTAGTCTGGTGGCACAGTGGGCTGCGGAAATAATATTGTCCCGGCCGCCGACCTGTTCGTAAACCGCTTTCGCTGCTTTCCCATAATCCATGTGTAAACTCCTCCTCTTCCATCTTAAATAATCCCTGTCTGCCCTTCGATCTTTTGGCATTTTTTCTGCAAATCTGTACTTGTGTACTGTGAGATTTCTTATGTGGTATCGTTCTCACATCTGTTTTCATTATAAGAAACTGTATGATAGTAGTAAATAGACAAAATATCTAAATTTAAAATTATTTTTTTATTCACTTTTCACAATCATATTTCGTTTTTATGGGATTGACGTATGAAACAGCATGAATTAAAATAGAAATAGATAGAAAATCGTTCTCACACACGGAACCTACATGAGACATTTCAAATAGAAAGGCTTACTTATGAACATTAACGAAATCGCCCAGCTGGCAGGCGTGTCCCGCGCAACAGTCTCCCGCTATTTAAATGAGGGGTACGTCAGTGCGGAGAAACGGGAAAAGATCCGGAAAGTCATCGAGGAGACCGGCTACCACCCATCCAATTCCGCCCAGACACTCCGCAGCCGGAAAACCAACTTTATTGGAGTCATTATCCCAAAGATCAATTCCGATTCCATCGGAAGAATGGTGGCGGGAATCACCCAGTGCATCGGTCAGGCGGGCTACCAGTGTCTATTGGCCTGCACCAACAACGATTCCCAGGAGGAACTGCGCTATCTGAATTCCTTCCATGACCAGAATGTGGACGGCATCATTCTGATCGGAACCTTATTTACTGCGGAGCATAAGGAACGTCTGAAACACTTATCCGTTCCCATCGTGATCCTGGCCCAGCGGCTGGACGGCTATTCCTGTGTCTACTCCGATGACTACCAGGCGTCCTTTGATCTGGCCTCCAGACTGGCCAAAACCGGTCATGTCTTTGGCTACATTGGCGCGGAAGCCAGGGATGAAGCGGTGGGACGCAGCCGTCGTCAGGGCTTTGAAGACGGTCTTGCCCAGGCAGGCCAGGGAGACGCGCCCCGCTATTATGCGGAAGCGGTCTTCACCATGGAATCCGGATATGAGATGGCGAAAGAACTTTATACCGCCCACTCGGATATCGACACGCTTCTGTGCGCCACTGACACCATCGCTTCCGGTGCCCTCCGCTATTTCCACGAACAGGGAATCCCGGTTCCGGAACAGATACAGATCGCCGGATTCGGCGACTCCTCCATTGCCAGGGCTACCACCCCCACACTGACCACGGCCCATTTCTTCTATGAAGAAGCAGGCAATGAAGCCGGGAAAATCCTGTTAGATATGATGCAGGAGAAGGAACATCCACTGAATCGTGAATTAAAGCTTGGATTTTCCACAATCGTGCGGGATTCCACACGGTAGTTTCCACATTTTCCGTTCCATGCGGCCATCCCCACTGGCCGCCAACGTTCACAGGCTCCAACCAGTTTCACCATCCTCCAAATGTTCCCCCACAGGAGCCTGGAACCGTTTCACCTTCAACGAACCGCGCGAAATACTTATTTTCCACGGTTTCCCAGCTGCCAGAACGCCACTGCACTGGCAGCCGCTACATTTAAAGAATCAACGCCGTGGGACATGGGAATTTTGACTGTATAATCGCAGTTTGAGATGGTATCTGCTGCCAGTCCTTCCCCCTCGGTTCCCAGTACCACGGCCAGTTTCTCTACTTCTTCTAACTCCGGGTCATCGATCCGGTAAGAGTCATCCCGCAGCGCCATGGCAGCCGTGCGAAAACCCAGTTCATGAAGCTGCTCCGTCAGATCGATCCCCGGTCTTAAAAAGGTCCATGGCACCTGGAACACCGTCCCCATACTGACCCGGACCGCCCTGCGGTACAGCGGATCACTGCATCCTTCTGTCAACAGCACTGCATCCATATTCAGGGCTGCCGCCGAACGGAAAATAGCCCCCACATTGGTAGGATTTACCACATTTTCCAGTACCGCTACCCGGCGGGCGTTCTGGCAGACCTGTTCCACTGACGGATGTGGCGGGCGGTGCATCGCGCACAACAGCCCTCTGGTCAGCTTAAATCCGGTCAACTCTGTCAGCACATCAAATGGTGCGGTAAAGACCGGGATATTTTTGCATATCTGATCACACCGCACGATGATCTCCTTCGCCTGGTGCTCTGCCTGGCGGTCCTCCACCAGAATCGAGATCGGCTGACAGCCTCCATCCAATGCTCTTCCGATCACCAGCGGGCTCTCCGCAATAAAGATCCCCTTCTCCGGCTCATGACGGTTTAATAACTGCCCTTCTGTATATCTGGCATAGATATCCAATTCCGGCGCATGAAAATCTGTAATTTCTATGATATTTGGCATATTTCTCTCCTTTTTTTCGCAATCATTCCCTGAAACGGCTTTTGCCGATGCTTCCTCTAGCATACCAATTTCTCCCCATTCTGTCCAGTTTCTGCCCTCTTGACAAAAGTCCGATTTCAGACTATAATAGTCCGTGTTCGGACTTTTGAATTGGAGGGAATCTATGCAACATACAAACAGCCTTTTTTTCCATTATCTATTGGAATATAATGCCATTTTTAAAGAAAATGATGTCATCTACCATCGTATGGCAGCTCAGTTTGGCCTTTCTGACAGTGCCTTCTGGATTCTTTATTGTCTTCGTGAAGGTGCTGCGCCGCTCACCCAGAAACAGCTTTGTGAATCCATTTACATGAGCAAGCAGACCATCAATTCTGCTTTGAAATCCCTGGAGCGGAACGGTTTTATCACACTGGCCACCGGAAAAGACCGCAGGAGCAAATTCCTGGTCCTGACTGAAGCCGGACAGGAGCTGGCCGCCCGGACTATTGACCTGGTCATAGAACAGGAGCAGCTTGCCATCGCTTCCATGGGACAGGAATCCATGAAACAGTTCTTATCCTTATTCCGGATCTATACCGATGCGTTAAAACAACATTTCCAGACCATTGCCCCTGAATCCTCTGCTGGCGACCAACAAAAGGAGAGCTTTTATGAAAATCCAGTTATCTGATCACTTTACCTATCAACGGCTGCTGCATTTCTGCCTGCCATCCATCGTCATGATGATCTTCACCTCCATCTACGGCGTGGTAGACGGGCTATTTGTATCCAACTTCGTAGGAAAAATCCCATTTGCAGCTATCAATCTGGTTATGCCATTTATCATGATCCTGGGCGGCTTTGGTTTCATGATCGGTACTGGCGGCAGTGCCCTGATCGCAAAAACCTTGGGCGAAGGCAAGCATGAACTGGCCAACCGCTATTTTTCCATGCTGATCATCATGACTGTGATCCTGGGGCTGATCTTAACCACCATCGGTATTGTATTTGCCCGCCGGGTCTCCATCCTCTTAGGTGCAACTGATGTTATGCTGGATGACTGTGTCATTTACCTGCGCACCGTCCTCTTATTCATCAGTCCCTTTATGCTGCAGAACGTATTCCAGAGCTTTCTGGTGACGGCCCAGAAGCCTCATGCCGGTCTGATCGTTACGATCATAGCGGGACTTACCAATATGAGCCTGGACGCCTTATTTATTGTTGTTTTCCGCTGGGGTGTTGCCGGTGCTGCCCTGGCAACAGGGATCAGCCAGTGTATCGGCGGTCTTCTGCCGCTGGTCCTGTTCCTCGGGAAAAATGACAGCCTGCTCCATCTGGTGCCGACCCGCCTGGAATGGCGTCCATTTTTCTTATCCTGCACCAACGGCATGTCTGAGCTGATGGGTAACATCTCTTCCTCCATCGTCAGCATACTTTACAATTTCCAGCTTCTGAACTATGCAGGGGAAAATGGAATTGCCGCTTATGGCGTTTTAATGTACGTCCAGTTTATTTTTATTGCCGTATTCTTCGGCTACACCATCGGCGTAGGCCCGGTCATAGGCTATCACTATGGAGCCGGAAACCATGCTGAACTGAAAAATCTGTTGCGGAAAAGCCTGAAATTAAACATCATCGCAGGTATTTCCATGACCATTCTGGCGAATCTTCTCGCCGGAGCATTGTCCCGGATCTTTGTGGGCTATGATCCTGAGCTGTACGCCATGACCAAGTCCGCATTCCACATTTTCGCCCTGTCATTCCTGGTGTGTGGAATCAACATCTTTGCATCCGCATTTTTCACTGCATTAAACAATGGACTGGTGTCTGCGGTAATCTCCTTCCTGCGTACCCTGGTATTCCAGGTGGGCTCCGTCCTGATTCTCCCTGCCTTTTTAGGGCTGACCGGAATCTGGCTGTCCAATACCTTTGCGGATCTGATGGCGATGTTGATCTCTATCATTTTCCTGACGGCATTGCGGAAACGGTACCATTACGCATAATCCAGAAAGTCAATGAGCCCATGATTCTCATTGACTTTCTTATTTTTATCTCTTAAAATAGTTGCATGAGCAACAGTTGTTATTGCAACTATCTAAAAAGGGGGCGTCTATATTTTGGAAAAACATATCGGAGATTTCATGCGGATCGTGCGGTGCACCAACTATTTTCGGACCCAGAAAATGGCAGATTACGGAATTACCGGAATCCAATGTATTTACCTTCTCCGCATCAACCGGACACCTGGCATTTCCCAGGAACAGCTGGCTTCCCAGCTTTACAAGGATAAAAGCGTCATCGCCAGGCACCTGGCTTCTCTGGAATCCAACGGCTATATCCGCCGGGAGCCGGATCCGAAAGACCGGCGGGTCCAAAAACTATATCTGACTGCCAAAGCCGAGGAGCTGCTTCCCAGGATCAGAGAAGTCTTTGAGGAATGGAACCAGATTTTATATGACGGATTTTCGGATGAGGAGATCCTGCTGCTCAGTTCCATGCTGCGCAGGCTTTATTCGAATGCGGAACTGGCTCTTGGACATCCGGAACATCTGACGGAACGCTGTCCGGTTCCGGAACAGGCTGCTCCTGCCGCTTCCAGAAAGGAGACCGGTACATGAAACGCCTTACCATTTACCTTCGTCCCTATCTTGGCCGCATAGGTCTTGGATTTACCATTAAATTCATGGGAACGCTGCTGGATCTGATGATCCCGTGGATGCTCTCCACCATCATTGATGAAGTGATCCCCACCAGAGAATTTCAGCGGGTTCTGTTATGGGGCTGTATGATGCTCCTCTGTTCTGCGGCTGTTTTCGCCTTCAATGTGATCCCCAACCGTATGGCCTCAGCCGTGGCGAGGGATGTAACGGAAGAAGTCCGCCGGGACCTTTACCAGAAAGCTACCATGCTTTCCTGCGCCCAGATGGACCGCATCACCATTCCTTCTGTGATCTCCCGTCTGACCACAGACACCTACAACCTGCACCGGATGATCGGCATGATGCAGAGGCTGGGCGTCCGGGCCCCGATCCTGCTGCTTGGCGGCCTGATCGTCACCATGAGCATGGAGCCCAGGCTTGGCGCCGTCCTGCTTGCCATGCTGCCGTTTATGGGGCTTACCATCTGGCTGATCCTGCGCAAAGGAATCCCCATGTAC
>CAKRWX010000146.1 GCA_934418055.1 uncultured Lachnospiraceae bacterium | reverse complement strand
CACAGTACTCCCACTAATCATGTAGGTTCATTTGTTGCTTTACATAATTATTTTATGTGAACTTTTCGGAGTATTTTGGGCAGTTGTGCCAAGATTTCTACTTCAACAGTTCCAGCATCAATCCGACACTTCCCACATTATAACCGCTGCAGCCGTAAATGGCCGTCATACCTGGATCTGTGACGATCAGAAGCGGAAGTTTGTCCGGGTCTACATACATTCTCCGGGCCAGTGGTTCAACCAGCTCATCGAAATCGCCATACCAGATCTGGATACCTGGAATTTCCTGCAGTACCTTCTGTAATGTGCGGTTTTCCAGGTCGGATGGGTGCTGAAGGATCATATGGATAGCCCTGCCTAAGTGCGTGTTTTCCTGATCGACGCCACTTTGATTGACCGCGTCTGGATCAGTAATCCAGGTATTCCACTTCTCTTTCTGCATCAAAAACTCATTCAGAACATGCTCTGTTGGCTCTTCTCCAGGCGCTAAAAAGGCCAGAATATTGATGTGTGTCCCAGCTATCTGGGAAAATCTGACCGATTCTTTATTTGCTCGGATTTCCAATTCAGAATCCAATTTTTCTCCAACGTTCGGTTTTAATTCGAAATCGTCTAACCGGTTAGACACCCGCATATCATCCAGTTTCAGTTCCCGAACGTAAACCGGAATCTTTTTCTCTTCCCCACGATGAAGAACATAAACCGTCTCTTTCACGAACTGGCTGCCATTTGGAAGGCGGTTTGTCGTAATCAAACGGTAAATTCCAGAAGGAAGGGAAACTGTTGGCGATGAGATCCCAGACAAATCCATGGTCACAAAATCAGTACCTTCTAATCGCCCGATGGTCCATGACTGATAATAGACCGGTGCCTTACTATCTGGGAATGAAAATGTGACCAGACAGGACGATTCTTCTGTCTCAATGCCTGGAACTGCAAATCGTCCTTCTTTCCAGTATTCTGCCTGCTGATTCACCGGATTGATTCTCGCCGGAATCCCTAATGTCCGGCAGATTGCAGCAAACAGAATCCGCCTGCTCATATCGGTTCCCTGCATCAGCTGCAATACGCCCTCTGGAGTTCCAGTAATTTCGCTGTAATCCAGTTCCGGGTATTCCTTGATATTCTGATGGATCCACTTCCAAACGGTCTCTGGATCTTTCTGAAACTGTATCTTCTGATCCTCCGTAAAGAATTCCAGAATAAAAGTCCGGTAATCGGTCATTTCTTCCAGCCAGATTCTTGGGCTGAGAATGTATTTCTGATAAATGGCCTCAAGCCCTTTATCAGTCCATACCTCTTTATACAATTTCGCTGCTTGTAAATGTTTTTCCAAAATCCAGGCTTTGGCATCTTTGTGGTCTTTCGCAGAAAGATTCCGCACCAATGCCTGACGATCCGAAGAATCACCCTGGTCAACGCAAGGAACTCCTTTCTTTTCAGATGGATCATTCTGAGAATATCCAGTTTTTCTGTTCGTTAAGAAAGCGTCAATCTCCTGTTCTGTATTTCTCACCCGGCTTTCCCGGATCTGATTACATTTCCGCACCCGCTCTGCTCTTCTTTTCTTCTGCTCAGCAGTAAGCGTCACTGGATGCATCGGAAAATCGTCCGGTGCAATGATATCCTGATCGGTTTCCCTCGCTGGTTTTGCATACTCTATTTTTCCCTCATCTAAATCTTCTCCGAAGTTTTCCACCCGACTGTAACTTTGATTTTCGCCGCTAAGTTGAACCAGGATCATGTCTCCATTTTCTGACTCATTTTCAGTCGTTTTCTCTCCCGACGTCACCAGTTTTTCCGCCCACACACGCTCTTTCTCTACATGCAGATAAAAACTTCCACTTCCCATCTGGATCTGCGCTATGCCCTGTTCATCGGTCCACAGTTCTGCCACCTGGCTGTGCTCTGCCATATTCATTAATTGAACAGAGATTTTCGCACATTCCACAGGGTTTCCATCTGCATCTACCACCTGAAATTTCCAGTTTCTGGTCTTAGCATAATGGGAGGTCACATTGTAAAACCGCACGCAGCCATCTCTTCCAATACAGTCCTCTCCATAACCTGCTTTCTCTGCGCCATAGTCAGAAAAGCGTCTGGTGTGAACGATCATAGCTCTGGAAGATGCGTTAGTAAACCAGCCCTTATCCAGAACTTCTTCTGGCTCACAGGCCCCTAAGAAATGCCAGTCACCATTCACATAGACTTCCACCCACGCATGGTTGTCATCGCAGTGGGCCCATCTAGGAGTATAAACCTGCCTTGCAGGAATTCCCACACTTCGAAGGGCCGTTACGGTAAATACAGATTCCTCGCCGCACCGCCCATTTCCGCAGTTATAGAATGTCATAGGGGAAATGGTGCGTCCATCAGTAGACTGATAAGTTCCCTGTTCGGCGCACCAGTAGTTGACCTCCAGAACCGCCTGCTCCGCGGAGAGCCCCTTGATCCGATCTTTCAGACAGTCATAGAAAAAGCCTCTGCAATCGGTGATCTGCTCCGTATTGATCCGGTAATACAGCACGTCATGAAGGAACATCTCCTCTGACAGTTCCCTGCACCAGTCCATATGTTCCCGAAGCATCAGGGCATGGCGCACAAAGCCGTAAAATACTTTAAAATCGTAAACTCCCACGTCCCGAAGCAGCATGGTTCCATAGAGAAACTTCATCAGTATCCGTTCTTCCTCACTGCACTGCTCCATCTGGCAGAGAATCTCTTCCTTTCTCTGTCCAAAGTATGGCAGACGTTCCTGAAACTGCATTTCCGCCTCCTTGCGAAGCTGTTCTGAAAACATCTCATTTCCTCCTGTTTTTTCTTGCAAGCTTAAGCTTTTTTACGATCAACGCAGCAAGTGCACAGGCCCACTGAACAATTACTGCAATTCTCAAATTAACTGTCAAATTCTCATCTTATTGTCCCTGATCATATTCTGATTCTTTTACACGATCTCTCCGCACTTCTGCTCCATGATCTTTCTTGCCAGCCGCACCTGCTCCTCATCGGTCCGGTAGATCTCATACTCGCTCATGCCAGGCATACCCATATTGACCTGCTCTTTCCGGTATTTCATGCCGCTGTCCACAATCTTCTTCCCGGACATATGAAAATATCTGGCTCCGATCTCATCGGTCAGACAGTCGATCACTTCCGGAGTCACGCCACTTCCCACCAGAATATGGACACGATCTTCCGCCTCCTGGATTAGTTCCTTTAACAGATTTCTTCCGTCCATACAATGATTTTTCTGTCCGGAAGTCAGAATCGTATCAATGCCAATACTCTCCGCCTCTTTCAAAACTTGATGAGGATCACGGCACAGATCAAAAGCCCGATGAAGGGTCATAGTTCCGTCTCCTGCCATCTCCCGCAGGATCATCATCCGCTCCATATCCAGATCCCCATCTGGGTCCAGGCAGCCAACCACCACGCCGTCTGCCCCCATCTGATGAAATGCCTTCACATCCTCTGAAATGATCTGAAACTCCGAATCGGTATACAAAAAATCACCAAATCTTGGCCTGATCAGGACATTCACCGGAATGGAAAAGTTCTTCTTAATCTTCTGAAACAAATGCATCCCAGGCGTCGTTCCTCCGATCACCAGATTGGAACACAACTCCAGCCTGGTTGCACCGCCTCTCACTGCTGCCTCCGCAGACTCATAGGAGTCCACACATACTTCCAGTACACCGTTTAACATCTGTCATTCTCCCATCTATGTAATATCAAAACCACACATAACTTCTGATTTCGTCAATGAAAACTATCGAACTTAAACTTACCATGATTCATATCAAGAACCACTGCAAAAATCCAACGAATCATCGAAGGAACCGCCCTGTCACACTTTCCTTACAGTTCCGGATCTCCTCCGGCGTTCCCGCCGCCACGATCCGGCCGCCTTCCATACCGCCGCCCGGACCCATATCGATCAGATAGTCGGCGTTGCGGATCACATCCAGATCATGCTCGATCACAATCACCGTCGCCCCATGGCTAATCAGGGTCTCAAACACTCCAAGTAGAGTCTGCACATCCGATGGATGCAGACCAATGGTTGGCTCATCAAAAACAAACACGGACGTATCCTGGGCTTTTCCCATCTCGCTGGCCAGCTTTAACCGCTGGGCTTCGCCGCCGGAAAGTCCCGGCGTTTCCTCTCCCAGAGTCAGATAGCCAAGTCCCAGATCTTTTAACACCTGGAGCCGCTGGCGCACCACTGGAAGATCCGCACAGGCCTCCAGGGCTGTGTTCACATCCATATCCATCAGTTCCGGTAGAGAATAGGATTCCCCCGCCTTGTTGGTATACCGGATCTCCTCTGCTTCCTTTGCATAGCGGGAACCCCGACACTCTGGGCATGGAATCTCCACATCTGGTAGAAACTGGACGTCCAGGCTGATACTTCCCGTTCCGTCACAGACCGGACAGCGCAGTTTTCCAGTATTATAAGAGAAATCCCCGGCCTTCCAGCCTGCCGATTTCGCCCCTTCGGTTTTCGCATAACGTTTCCGCAATTCATCGTGGACATTGGCATAAGTGGCCACCGTAGAACGAATATTGATCCCAATAGGTGCCGCATCGATCAGCTTGATCTGCTGGATTCCATCCGCCGTCACCTCTTCAATATGCTCCGGCAGTTTCGTTCCGTGAACCAGCGCATCCACCGCTGGAACCAGGCTTTCCAGAATCAATGTTGTCTTTCCAGAGCCGGACACACCGGTTACAACCGTCAGTCTCCCCTTGGGAATATCTACTTCCAGAGGTTTTACCGTATGGATTGCCCTGGTAGACAGATGAATCCGGCCATTCTCAAACATTTTCTCTCCAGACACCTGCTCCCGCACATGAATCTGCGCTTTTCCAGATAAAAACGGGCCGATCTTTGACGCCGGATTCTCTTCCACCTGCCCAATGGTTCCTTCCGCAATCACATGTCCGCCGCCTGCTCCGGCCTCCGGGCCCATCTCCACCAGCCAATCTGCTTCCGATAAAATCTGGGTATCATGATCCACTAAAATCACGGAATTACCATCTGCAATCAGATCATCCATCACACCGGTAAGTCCACAGATATTGGATGGATGAAGACCGATCGATGGCTCATCCAATACATATAAAACACCCGTTGTCCGGTTGCGGACCGCCCTTGCCAGCTGCATTCTCTGCCGCTCTCCAGTGGATAACGTAGACGCCGCACGGTCTAAAGACAGATACCCCAGGCCCAGATCCATCAGCCGTTTCGCCGCTGACTGGAAAGACTCGCAGATGCTCTCCGCCATAGGCCGCATCTCCTCCGGAAGCGATCTCGGCACACCGTCCACCCATTCCACCAGTTCCGACAGGCTCATGGTGCAGGCTTCATCCAGGGAAATCCCCCGCAGCTTCGGCGCTCTTGCCCGGTCAGACAGCCTGGAGCCGTGACAATCCGGGCAGATTTCCTGTTTCAAAAACTTCTCCACCCGCTTCATGCCCTTTTCATCTTTCACCTTGGAAAGAGCATTCTCCACGGTATAGACCGCATTAAAATAGGTAAAATCCAGTTCACCGGCCTGATTGGTCTTTTTCGCCTTGTAGAAGATGTGTTTCTTCTCCGCCGGTCCGTTGTATACAATATCCTTTTCCTTCTCCGTCAGGTCCCGGAAGGGCACATCCGTCCGCACACCCATCTCCCGGCACACATCCGTCATCAGTGACCACATAAGGCTGTTCCATGGTGCCACCGCCCCTTCATCAATGGTCAGGGACTCATCCGGTACAAGGGTAGAACGATCTACCGTCTGGACCATTCCCGTTCCACTGCAAGTCACACAGGCCCCCTGGCTGTTAAAGGACAGTTCTTCCGCCGATGGTGCATAGAAAGATTCCCCGCACTCCGGGCATACCAGTTTCTGTCCAGCTGCCACTGCAAGAGTCGGTTTCAGGTAATGGCCATTGGGGCAGCGATGCTCTGCCAGTCTGGAATACATCAGTCTCAAACTATTCAACAATTCTGTTCCTGTGCCAAAGGTACTGCGGATCCCCGGAATCCCCGGTCTCTGATGAAGGGCCAGCGCAGCGGGCACATACAATACCTGATCCACCTGCGCTTTCGCCGCCTGGGTCATCCGCCGTCTGGTATAAGTAGAAAGAGCTTCCAGATACCGTCTGGACCCCTCTGCATACAAAACTCCCAATGCCAGAGAAGATTTACCAGAACCGGATACCCCGGCAATTCCAACGATTTTATTCAACGGAATGTCCACATCAATATTTTTCAGGTTGTGGACCCGCGCCCCGCGTATTTTCATATGATCAATCATATCTATACCTTCTGTCTGCCTCTGCGGCGTATTCTGTTTTTTATTATACTATACCTTTTTCTATTTGTCCACAGCAGAGCAGAACAT
>CAKRWX010000145.1 GCA_934418055.1 uncultured Lachnospiraceae bacterium | reverse complement strand
TGCCCACGTAGCTGATCACCACCATCATGGACAGTCCTCTGCCGCCGACACCGTAATGCTCCTGAAAAACAGGGGAGAAAATCCCCCGCAAAGAATCACTGGAACCAAGTCCCAGCATCAGCACCCCAAAACAAAGAACCGGTATCCACCGGATATTCTTCTCCTTATTCATAAAATCCTTCCCCTTTTCCCATAAGTGTACTCTCGAAATGTGGTTGGAAAATGGCGGCCTGCCCCACAGACCGCCATTTTGCCTCAGTCATCCCTCATGATCCCTATGACCCTGAGCAGATCTTTATTTTCCAAGACGGATCACATTCCAGCTATGCTTTCCAAGAACAGTCTCCAGATGTCCCTGATCCAGCTTTGTTGCGTTTGAAACCGATGGTGCCACCGTATCCGGTGCAGTTTCTGTGTTCACTGCCTCCAGGTCCTCATGAGTCAGCACCAGATGCTCTTTCACCTGATAACCTGCAAACTGACGCAGATCACACTGAACTTCCATGTCTTCTTCCAGGTTCTTATTCACCGCAAAGATCGTCAGTGTCTCATGCTCCTGATCCCAGACACAGACGCTGTCCAGCTCGGATACTTCACCATACTGGCGGGTATCATAAACCGGCGCTTTCACCAGCGTATTTAATACGGTTCCCCGTCCATAAGCGCTGGCATGCATAAATGGATAGAAAATCGTCTGTTTCCATGCTCCTGTATCAGAAGTCATGATCGGTGCAATCACATTGACCAGCTGTGCCATGCAGGCGATCTTCACACGGTCCGCATGACGAAGCAGGGTAATCAGCATACTGCCAACTAACAGGGCATCCTCAAAATTGTATACATCCTCCAGCTGATGCGGCGCCTGGGTCCACGGAACCAGTTTCTTGTCCTGCTCCTTGCTGTGATACCACACATTCCACTCATCAAAGGATAAGTTGATGGATTTTTTGTGGTGTTTTCTTGCCTTTACCGCATCACAGATGGCTACTACACCGGAAATAAAATCATCCATGCCCTTGGAGCTTCCCAGAAATTCTCTGGTATTGTGCTCCTCATTACTGTAATACTGATGAAGGGACAGATAATCCACCTCTTCATATGCCTCATTTAATACGGTATACTCCCACTCACCGAAGGTCGGCATGGTCAGACTGGAGCTGCCACATGCCACCGTCTCAATCGTTGGATCTAACCATTTCATCATACGGCCGGTTTCAGATGCGATGCGCCCATATTCCACAGCCGTCTTATGTCCCATCTGCCACGGACCATCCATCTCATTGCCTAAGCACCATAACCTGATGTTGTGCGGCTTATCATAGCCATGAGCCTTTCTTAAATCGCTGTAATAGGTACCACCCTCAAAATTGCAGTATTCCAATAGATTTTTTGCATCAGCCGGGCCTCTGGTTCCTAAGTTTACAGCCATCATTACCTCACTGCCCGCCTGCTTTGCCCAATCAGCAAATTCATTTAACCCGAACTGGTTCGTTTCCACTACCTGCCATGCCAGCTCTGTTCTGGCTGGTCTCTGGCTCTTCAGTCCTACACTGTCTTCCCACTGGAAACCAGACACAAAATTGCCTCCTGGATAACGCACGATCGGCACATTCAGCTCCCGGACCAGCTTCAAGGTATCTTTCCGGAATCCCTGCTCATCTGAAAGCAGGCTTCCCTCCTGATAGATTCCTCCATACACAGCTCTTCCCAGGTGCTCAATAAAAGAACCGAAAATCCGCTTGTCCACATCGCCGGTCAGAAAATGCTGATCGATCATAATCTCTGCTTTTTTCATGTGATGTTGTCCTTTCTAAAATGTTTTCGCAAAAATATGTTGTGATACAGATAACTCCAGTTTTATAGCTATTATAACGATTTTTTATTTGGAAATCTATGGGATTTTGGGCTTATTGATGAAATAAACGGTTTTTTGAACGCAGAAAGCGGTTTTCAATCGTATCATATCCTCTGAATCTGCCACTGAAAGCTTCTGCGGATATATGACATTCAAGTCGAACGTCCGTGAGACTTGGCGCGTGATTCTGGTCAGCGTAAGCTGACATATTCTTTACAGAATCACTGCGCATCCTCGCGGAGCGTTTATCTCAGTCGGAGACCCACCTCCCACTGAGAATCATTTGTTATTACTCACCACCTGAAGAGGTGGGAGTCTTCTCGACTGAGATAAAAAATGCCGCAGGAACCGACATCTTCATCTGCTCCTACAGCATTTTTCTTTTGTTTAACAGTCAATATGTATTTTTCCGTGACTCTAAAATTACTGAACCATTACTTTTTCTCGTAAAAACCGGTTCAATGCTTCTCCATACCCTTTAACGTCCTCTGCCATCGGTGTATGACCTGTCTGGAGAAGTACGGTCTCTGCCTGCGGGAGACTCTGCTGGATCATGGTCACACTGTCCATCTTCCGGCGGGTATCCAGACTTCCGTGGATGATCAAGGCCGGATTTTTATAAGCTTTTAATGCTTCCCGGTAATCTACCTCCCTCAGAGATCTGGATACGGTGTAAGCTGCCTCCGGATCTGCGGTTCTGGTATACTTCCACATCGTTTCCAGAAGTTCTGGTGATGGTTTCTCATAGAAACAGCTGCCCAGGAATGTGCGGATATACTCCTCGTTATCAAAATTTGCTTTCAGTTCATCCGCAAACCCCGGCTTCCCATGACCGATGCTGCATGGACCGGTATTGGATAACACCAGGCCTGCAAACAGTTCCGGGGCCTTAGAAGCCGCTGAGATCGCGATCACACCACCTGCAGAATACCCTGCTAACACAATCGGACCAGAGCATTTTTTCTTTAACTGATCGATCAGCTGCCAGCCAAGACTGTCCATATCCCATGGACCTTCTTTACCAAGATAATCCACATACAGCCGCGCCATATCTGCTGGAAGCTTTATCTGGTCAAATACTTCCGGACTGCATAAATTGCCAGCCACACATACCAGTGCCGGCTGTCCTTCTTTCACTGTTCCAATCAGCTTCAACACAATTTCTTCCTTTCACAATAAGGATGCCGCCCTAAGACGACATCCTCTATCTCATTTTAAACAATACCAACAACCAGAGCGAAGATAAGCATCAGGATGCTGACCAGCCACTCCCACTTGAAGGAGAACTTCATATGATCGTTTAAGTCGATTCCACTGATACCAAATGCCAGATAGTTTGCAGGAACACATGGGCTTACGGAAAGAACTACGTTCTCGCCGATCAGCATTGCCTTTGCTACCTGTGCTGCGGTAATTCCATAAGGCGCCACCGTCTCGATCACCAGAGGCATAACTGCATAATAATATGGATCTGGTCCCATGATCAGACCAATCGGGCCTCCTAAGATACCCATGATAATGTACAGATATTTCACCATGAACTTCGGCAGAATACCGATCAATACCTGAGCCATGCTGGTGATGATGCCACTGTTTGCGAAAATACCTAAGAATACGCCTGCGCCGATCAGGGTTACAGTCAGATCAATACAGCTTGGCGCATATTTTTTCAGAAGTTTTCCCTGAAGTCCCATATCCGGATAGTTGATCATCAGAGCGATCATGGTACCAAACATGAAGATCAGATATGGCGCTACGCCACTCTTTACTAATGCTGCGATCACAAGAATCGTCAGGATCAGGTCTACCCAGAACAGTTTTGGACGACGGAGTCCGTCTTTATCCTCATCCTTTTCTGCTTCTACCTCTGCACTGAGGGCTGCTAAGTCAACACCTGCTTTTTTCAGGCGCATGGTCTCTGTCTTACCACAGATCACAGCTGCTCCAAGGCTGATGATCAGACCAAAGACCTGCATCGGAATCATGCTTACCCAAAGCTCCGTTGCATCCATCTCAATAGCTGTCGCCGCACGGATGGTTGGTCCGCCCCATGGAACCAGGTTCATCACACCGGTGGAAAGACCTACCAACAGAAGCAGAATCAACGGATTCAATTTCATTTTCTTGAAAATTGGAAGCATAACCGGAATGGTGATCAGATACGTTGACGCACATGCACCATCCATATGCGCTACCACTGCGATCAAGCTGGTTGCGATCATGATCAGGGTAATGTTGCTTCCTGCCATTTTTACCAGACCTTTTACCAACGGTTCAAACAGTCCGGCGTCATTCATAACGCTAAAATAACATACAGAGAAAATAAATAAGATCGCCGTTTTCCATACGGAGCCCATGCCTTTGTTGATAAACTCCAGAATCTCCGGAAAACTAAAACCACAGATCAACGCGCCTATCACCGGAAGAATGGAAAAGCAGAACGCTGGCGTTGCTTTTTTCTTCAGGATCATAAACATCATAAGAATAATAATCGCATACCCGACGATTGCGTAAATCATACGAAAACCCTCCTTCGTCTGAAAATACTACCTACCTTTATGAAATCTTGGTAACTGAATCATTACATCTTTTAATAAAACTCTCCAGAATCTCGTTAAATTCCTCATACTCAATAAAGAACAGCATATGACCGCCCTTTCGGAACACATGATGTTCGCAGTACGTGGTGATCTGGGATTTGTAATACTCACCCATAGTAGAATGATGTCCCTTGGACTCTCCGCTGAAAATGATCACTGGAACCGTGATCTCCGGAAGCAGCTTGGCACAGTCTGTATGGCACCAGTCAGAATGCAGGGCAAATCCGATCCACGGAGGCGTTTTGCCGATTTCCTGCCGTACCATCTCCACCTCTTCCTCTGAAAGTCCGTCTTTCACCCGGTTTACGAAGTTTTCGATATACTGGGTGTTATCCGTGTACCAGAGGCGGTATTTCTGATTCCAGTCATCCATGTTGTAGTTCCTGGAATTGTAAGAGTTCCAGGACTCTGGTGAAAATGGGAACAGGCAGCCATCCAGGATTCCAAGGGCTTTCATGCGGTAAGCCTGATACTTATGGGTATAAGTCACTACCACACTTCCAGATAAAGACCATCCGATCAGAATCACATTATGAAGATCCAGATAATCGATCAGCTCCTTAATGTCATCCGCATGGCGCTCCACATCGTTGCCATGAAGTGGTTTCGAAGAATTACCAAATCCGCGGCTGTCAAATGTCACGACCCGGTGATTCTTCGCCAAAGCCGGTACATTCTTCTGGTAAAATTTTGTTGTGCACATATGTCCCGGCACCAAAAGGATCGTATCCTCTCCTTCTCCACAATCCTCATAATACAGATAGGCTCTGTCGCTCGTTTTCAGATAACCCGCTGCCAAAGGACTCACTCCCTTCATTGATTGTTTATTTTGTATCTTTTTCACTTTACTGATCAGTAATTTTATTGTAACATTTCTATATGTATGTGTAAAATATATATATTCTATATTTTGTATGCTTTGAAACTATGCATCTGAAAAGGAGACTTCCTATGGACTTCCGTGATTATACTTATGTGCAGATGATCGCCCAATATAAGACCATTTCCCGGGCTGCCGACGCACTCTATATCTCCCAGCCTTCTCTGTCGAAATTTTTACAGAAACTGGAGGAGGAGCTTGGAACGCCCCTATTTAAGCGGGTCAACAAGCAAATGTATCCCACTTATGCGGGAGAGAGATTTCTGGAGACCGGTCAGTCGATCGTTGCCCTGCAGAACCGCTTAGACCGCACTATCCGCCAGATCACCAGCCATGAGACCGGGCAGATCAGCATAGCCGTCACCTCCACCCGCGGATATTATATATTGCCAAGAGTTCTCCCGCTCTTTAAAGAACAATACCCGGATTTTCACATCGATCTAAAAGAACGAAACGTCTCAGGAATTGAACAGGCATTAAAAGACGGAATCACCGATCTGGCTATTTACGCTGTCTCTTCCCGTGACCCGGAGCTGGAATACTTCCATATTAACAGTGAGGAAGTGATCCTTTGTCTGCCCGGCAACAGCAAATACCAGCAATATGCCATACCCAAAAATGGATTCAAGCATCAGTGGCTGGATCTGAAGCACCTGGAAAAGGAAACATTTTTCCTAAACGATCCTCTACAGTGGAAAATCGGTGTTTTAAGCCGCGACATTCTCCGGGAAACCGGAATCCAGCCAGAGATCATCGAGCTGCGAAGCCTGGAAACCTGTCTTTCTCTGGCATGCCAGGGACTTGGGTTTACCTTTAGTTTTGATATCTGTGAGACCTGCTTCCACAACTACACCTATCCGCCAGTCTATCTGTCTGTTGGAAATACGCCGAGAACTGCAGAATTTGTCGTGGCCTACCGCAAAGGGTATCAGCTTAGTAAGCCGGAAATGGATTTTTTGAGAATGTTGAAGAGTTTATTTGGAAGTGGATCGAGTAGGAGGCGGTGACTAACCGCCGTCCTCTCACACCACCGTGCATACCGCTCGGTACACGGCGGTTTCAAT
>CAKRWX010000144.1 GCA_934418055.1 uncultured Lachnospiraceae bacterium | reverse complement strand
TTTCTGATCCTGCCGTAAGTTTTATACAGTTCAGAAAGGTCCATTTCCTCCACAAAGGCACTTACCAGACGAACCGGATCATCAGATGGAATAGAAATCTCTAAATCCAGCGGAATATACCACGAACGCCGGGCTTTTCGAAGCTCGGCGTTTTGTGTTGGGAATATGAAATGAGCTGCCGCACGTTAGTGCGACAGCCCCTTTTATTTATGCGACTCATCTCGCTATTTTACTTTTTCCATTTCCTGTAAAAATGTTTCTTCCGTCATTCCGGTCATGGCAGCAGCTTCGCTTGTGGTTAGTCTTTTCGCACGAATCATTTTTGTAAAAGCCAGAATCTCTCCTTCTGCTCTTCCAATCTCCATATTTTCCTTGATCATATCATCAATTGCTTTACACATATCAACCTTCTCCTCCTGTTCTGATATTTTTAATGGGGTTTTCGTTATTTCTTTGATTACAAGCATCGCTTCCTGCTCAATTTCTATCTGTTTACTTTTTCGGATAAATGCTGATAATTGATTTTTATCCCTAGAATACTTGATAAAACCAAGCACTTCCCGCAGACTTGTGGAAAACTTCTCCAGTTCTTTCTGCGTCATTCTGGCCGGATCAATTAAGTGGATCTGATAATCGGATACCAGATTTTTAATCGCTGGATCCGGAATATCCATCATTTCATGTAAAGATAGCGGTCCATCCCACGGTTTTTCTCCAAAATGAATCACCAATGTAATTACTGGTGTCAAACGATCAGTCTTCCGAAAACCGGAAAGGAATTCTCCTCGTCCACGCAGTTTTCGATTTCTGTGATGAAATGCTGCAATATCAGAAAGTTGTTTTCCATATTGCAATGCGTCATAAATAGCGTTTCTCACCGGCATCGCATAGTGGATATCCGTCTGATTTTCTATACCTAGTAGAATATAACAAGCATTCCCATCCTGTTTGATCACTGCTCTTTTCAAAATATCCCGATACTTCTGAACCGTTTCAAGATCATATTCTACTTTCTTTCCTGATGTCTCCCATTCTGAACCATGCTCCACATACGGCAACGCCATCTCCGTGGTATCCACCTCCCGCAGTTTCTGCTCGTGGATTACCATTTCTCCTCCATAAATCAAATAATTGAATGCGTCCGCAAATACATGGTTTTGTCTCATGTAATTTTTCGTAACAACATCCGCCTTTCCCAAGGCATATACCTCCTTTTGCGTATTTTGGAGTTATGGGAGAAAACAGTTTTGGAATCCCCCTGCTTTTGTTCTTTGGTGATTTTTTCCTGAATATGGGTTTGAGTAAAAGCACTGAAATTCCTTAGAAATACATGAATCAGAATGGCTTTGAAGAGCCATATAGAATGTTGGAATGCTTTACTTGGATTTAGTGTAGCATAGAGTTTTCACAGATGCAAGATTAAAACAAACAAAAGGTTCAAAACTCATTCGTATGCATGACACCACCATCAAAAAGAGTACCGCAACCCAACCGCATTCAGATTGCAATACTCTTTTTCGATTCTTGTTTTTAATTCTTGCTTATATTTCTTCAAATACTTTCAATTCTGGACTGGGACCGATATAATCTTCAAAAAATGATGATAAATATTTTTCACATATGTCCTTACGTACAATCGCTTGTCCTCC
Organism: uncultured Lachnospiraceae bacterium; assembly: GCA_934418055.1. GTDB lineage: Bacteria > Bacillota > Clostridia > Lachnospirales > Lachnospiraceae > UBA3402. Next base: position 4,772 of record CAKRWX010000144.1, on the reverse strand, counting down.
ATAGATAAGAAAAACCAGTGCATCTTCTATATGATTAATCACCATCGGTTTTCCAATCACTCTCGTACATAACTCGATTGCTTCTCGTGGCTTTACGGGTCTCAATCTTCGGATTTCCTGTGTCCGTTTGTCATCTGCCCAACCAATCCATTCCGTTTGTCCTCCCATATAGCCTTCTTCCATGTAGATCCAATAATATGTCGCCTCTTCTACGATTTCATAGTTATTTAAACATTTGAGATAATGGCTGTACAGTTCGTTATACCCCTCTGCACCTCTCAATTTTTCTTTTCGTTCTTTTATTAATTCTTTATAGCTTTTAGTTCCTAATAAATAATCGGTCGACACATTAAAATATGAAGCAATTTCAACTAAAATCTCCCGGTCCGGTTTCTTTCCTCCTTTTTCATATCTCTGAATTGTTTTTTCTGCGATATACAATTGATTGGCTAATTCCGCTTGACTGATTCCAGCCGCAATCCGCAGCTCTTTTAAATTTTTTCCAAAATCATCCATTTTTCAAACCTCCTTTAGCCCAATCATATCATCTAATAAACCAAATTTGTAGAGACACTTCTGTCCTGATTAAATTCTTTAAAATCTTCCATGATTCTTGTTTTCATCAATCATCCCGCGTAAGGAAGCATCTCAAAACACTCCTCCTCACTGACACCGTCAATATCCCAGCCCCATCCCCTGCTTCCTGGCTGGACCTGGATGCGGCAGTCGCGGCCATCGGTTAGATGGGCGTCTGCGTAAGTGGCTCCATCGGTCCGGAATATGGTATAGCCGGTTCCCGCTGGAACAGTTGCTTTCGTCTCGGAACCATTTTCCCCAAGAATCGTCACTTCTAAGTCCTTGGTGGAGGTAAGCGTGCTGCTTCCATTGATCAGATATGCCTCATCCTCAGATGCTGGAAGGCCGTCTTCCCCTATGTGGTAACGCTTTGCGCCGTAGTAGCTTCCCAAAATATCCAGTCTTGTGTACAGGGAAAAAGCATCTGGATCCAGGATCTGGGCGTCGTACCAGGCCATGCCTACGTGACCGACATAAGATGGAGTTTCCTGATCCAGGCGGAACACGTTCACATAGCGGTAATCATTATCATCCAGATGCTGCAGATACAGATAGGTTCTTCCATCTTCGGTGTGCATCAGAAAACCCTCGGAAGAATAGGCTCCATAAGCGCCATAATCCTCTTTTCCAACCTCACTGGTATCAAAAGTCTGTCCATCACAGGTAATGGTGATCACGCCGCCGAACCCATCTTCATCACGGGCCACAGAATAGGAAATCTCTTCCTCTTTCCCATCTCCATTGACGTCTGCCAGGTAAGTGTAGTATTCCCGCATAGCCTTGACATAGGACTCTTTCTCCAACACATATTTGCTCTGGAACAGCTGCGGCTGGTCCTTAAAAGGAATCTCCACCTGCTGACTTCCTGCTGCGTATGGTGCCAGGTCATACTGGTTAAAGTAAATGGTCAGTCCCGTCTGGGAAATGGTCCACTGAACGGTTCCATAGTCTCCGCTCTCATCGTAAAACATTTTCTGAAGAGTGTCCTGGTAATCCTCGAAGAACATGGACTGATCATAATTTTCCTCCAGATTTTTCTTTACATACTCATAAAGACTGTCATAATCCGTCACCACATCCTTTAAGGGAAGTTCTTTTCCCGTCTGAGTATCGAAAGTTCTTCCCGTAGTCATGCCAAATGGATGGGCACCACCAAGATAGCTGCTTTCCATCACTGCCAAGCTCAATACCGTCTCATCAGAACGGGTTACAATCATATCCCGGTTAAAGGTATAGCCCTCCATATCCGGATTAGAAGCGTACTGTTCCTCTGCGTATTCCTTATTTTCATCCATGACCGCTTTCTGATCGTCCAGGCTGCTCTGATTCATCGCATCTAAGGCTTTCTGAAGCTTCTTATGGTTCTCATCCATCAGATGGATCTGTGCAACCTTGCTGGAAATCAGCGTCTTCTGGTCTTTCCAGTCACCGTCATAGGCATAATCAATGGATACGGGAACAGAAGCGGAATCCTCTGTCCGTGTCTGATCATCCGCTGCCTTCGTCTCTTCCGCAGCACTGCTTTCCTCTACTCCAGCACTGGACTCTTCCGTACTTTCCTCGCTGCTCTCCTGGACTGCTGTTGTGTCAGCAGTCGCATCTGCGGCCTTCTTTCCGCAGCCATTTAACATAGAAACCGATAACATTCCGCAGATCAATGCGGTACTTACCAGATGTTTTTTCATCATGAATCCTCCTCCCGTAACGATTCCATGGTTTCACCGTTGAATCATTATCATTCCTTTTTGGTACGCTTATTATATCAAAAAGTCTAAAAGAAGAAACGATATTTCTCTTTCAGTTTCATTACGGGAAAATGAAGATTATAACATATAAATCCCGTTATTCTACGCAAATTGCACGAAAAATAACGGGATTCGAATCATTTTATTCTATGGTTCTAACGGAGAAATCTGCTGGACAGTCTCGCTGACACTTTCCACCGGTGCCACAACTGCCTCCGTCTCCATCACAGTGGTCTCTGCCTCTGTGGTCTGTACAGTCTCCGCCGCAGTCGTCTCACTGGCCTCTGTGGTCGCCTGGCTTCCGCTAGTAGAAGTGTCATTGCCAGACTGACTGGTTCCACTCTGGGTTTCATCATCCATGCCATCGACCGGAATCGCAGCGGTAGCATCTGCTGCCGTTGTCTGGCCGTCTGCCGTTCCATCACCGGCTCCGGCAGTTACCTGGGTAGTTCCTGTATTTCTTAAGATCACTGGCGCATGGCCTTTATAGATCTTCTCGTGATCTTTCACACGCTCTACTTCAACGCCATCCTTATAAACCACCTTATAAGTCACCCAGGTACTTCCTGTGGTTCCGTTGCTCTTGACCTTCTCCGTGCCAGGCTCCAAAGTCGGATCTTCCACGTACTGAGGCTCCGGCTTCTCGCCTTCTTCCGTCTTCTCCGAATACAGCTTCCAGGTCACTCCATCTTCCAGAACCGGAATTCCGTAAATGGAAACGGTGGCTTTCTGATCCGCATAGCTGGCCCGGATACCGATGGCTCCCTCTGAGGTGTTCACAAACCGGAAATCCGGCATATCCCAGCTGATGGTAGCGTCCTGTCCCGGCGTCACGTAGTTAGGCTCAAAGGTATGGGAACGGCGGTAAGTCACTTCCATTCCGGTCTCAAAGACCACCCGGTACAGGGTACTGGAAATCTGGCAGACACCACCTCCGGTCTCCTGCACCACTTCGCCGCTGTTATAAGCGGCCGCCGCCTGATAGCCCTTTTCCTCTGTTCTCGGTCCGATCACCTGGTTAAAGGAAAATTCCTCTCCCGGCTGCACAATGGTTCCATTTAGCGCCTCTGCCGCCAGACGGACATTGGTATTTCTCTTGGGATTGCTGGTGGTGTTGGTTGTAAATGTCTCCAGCGTCTTATATTTTGCCTGGACAGCCTCATCCGAATCTGCCGCCTGGAAATTACCTTCCGCACTTAAAGTCTGGCTCAGCTTCTGATCCTTCACCGCCTGACTGATATCCGCTGCCAGTTTCTCCTGGTCAATGACCACGCCGTCCTTTCCGCCGGAAAATACAAACTTTCCGCTGGACGCGTCATAGTGATCCAGAGTACTGTTCTCCGGCTTCTGATCCCAGATTCCAGCCAGCCGCTCTGCTTCTGTTTTCGCCAGCTCTGCCACATCCAGAAGATCAAAGGTATAAGAACCTTCCATGTTTTTCATACAGACTTCATCCAGATACTGTCTGGCTCTGGCCTCGATCAGATTGTCCAGTTCTTCGGTCTTCCCATCATAAGAAACCGCCAGTTTCCAGTCATAACCCTTAATCAGGGCCGCCACAGTCTCCTCGTAGTCCAGTCCTTTTACGGAAATGCCGTTGATCTCCTTTAATTTCTCTGGAAGTGTCTCCTCCACGCTGGCCACAGGATCCTGGGCCTTGCCTTTATGACCGCCAACAATCGCCCGGATACCAGACACGACGCCGATCACTGCCACCAGGCACAATGCTGCCGCCCCCGCCCGGATCATCATTTTCTTTCTTCTGCGGGCCTTTTGTCTCTTCATTCTGCTATTTCTTGGCCCATTATATGCTGATTTTTTTACCATAATTCTACTCCCTGATTTAAAGAACCGGATGTGCGGTTCTAACCTAAAGAAAACCAGGAACAGCCCTGGATGTACTCCACTCCAACTCTGTTCCTGGTCTCCATTATATATCACTCTCTGGTTTTAATCAACTAACTTATCCAGCTCTTTTACATGCTCGGTTCCGTCAGAAGTCTTATGACCTGCCTTGTTCGCGTACATGTTAACCGCTGCCTGGGATTTCTTGATGGCCTGCATGGTTCCTGCTCCAGCTACGCAGCCGCCCGGACATGCCATACCCTCCAGCAGATATCCATTATATTTACCGGCTTTTGCCAGCTGCATCATCTTCTTACATTCCTTCAGTCCCTCTGCATTGACAACCTTTACATCCAGATCCGGATATTTTTCCTTCAGAACGTTAGTCACTGCTTTTGCAACACCACCAGCGACTGCAAAATTACGTCCATCTGTGGAAGCATCGTTAACACCTGCCGGATCTTCCTCGATGGTCTCTAAGTTTACATGCTTCGCATCAAAGATACCTGCCATCTCCTCAAAGGTCAGTACGAAATCCACCTCGCTTCGAACGGTCCGGCGCATTGCCTCCAGTTTCTTTGCTGCACACGGTCCGATGAATACAAC
>CAKRWX010000143.1 GCA_934418055.1 uncultured Lachnospiraceae bacterium | reverse complement strand
TCATATGTGGCCCCAAGGCTCAATTCGTCCCCGGACAAGGAGGAGAACAGGCTTACCGCAAAAGCAGTCATAGTGAGACTGCATACCAATACAACAGCTACAAGCATAGCCGCTCTGATGGGCTGACGGCGGCGCCGTGTTTCCAGAGCAACGCCTGTCCTTTCTTCGAAAATATCTTTTATGTTCTGCAAATTCGTTTTATTGAAAGAATCCATATTGGCCTCCTTGTTTAGTTTGAAAGTGACTCGCGCAGTTTCAATTTTGTTTGATACAGGCGGTTATCAACCTGCTTAACACTCATATCCAGTGCAAGCGCAATTTCCTTTGGCTTTTGATCATAGTAATAGCGGCGGATCAAGATTTCCCGATCTGGCTCACCCAAGGCATTTACTGCTGCAATCAGGGATTTTCGGGTTTCGGTTTCAAGGATGTTATCGACAACACCAAGCTGGTCTATGAAATCGGTATTCTCAAGCGAAATCGTATTCCGTTTTGAAATTTCCCGACATCTGTTTACTGCTTGTGTTCTGGCAACAATGGAAAGCCATGTTTTTAACTTTCCTCGTTGGGGGTCGTATTTGTCAGGATGTTCCCATAAGTAAATGAATGTATCGGCAACACACTCCTCGACATCTTGAGTTGATCCCATGTTGTTCAAAACCGCGCCTGCAACCGACCACAGCAGCTTAGAGTACTTTGTAATCACTTCGTCGATTGCGGCTTCGTTTCGGTTCTTGATTGCGGTTATCGTTCTCTCGTCATTCAAAAAGTTCACCTCTTGCCATGTGAATTAACCGGTCATATATAGTACGGTGAAATTCGTAAAAACACTTAAAGTATTTCAGAATTTTTAGCTATCAGCTTCTTGGACTACATATATTGTAGTTTCTTTCCATTCAACAGGCAAGGCTGCGGATGGGGATTTCACTAACGGCAAGCAGGGCAAGTGTAGCCACACTTGCGTTTTGGGCAAGCAATTCGAGTGTGAACACACTCAAAAATTTTGCGCCGTCGGGCGACAAAATTGCTTGCCAAATGCTTGTTGGGGAGCCTCCCCAAACCCGGTTGTCTGCGGCCCGGTGCAGACGCGCCGTTCCTTAACTTTTGGACAAAATGTCCCGAAGTAGAAATGCCGGAGAACAGCAAAAACTGTTCCCTGGCAGATCGGAAAATGTGGAAAGTATTTAGCAATATCTGTACAGGACATATAATCATATTACCCTCTCAAAAACCGAGGCTGGAAACCCTTGCAAACAGGGCGCTTTTTCGGGCTAAATGTCTACACATCAGCCCTGCATTTTGAGGTGTTCCCGGAAGCAGAAAACACAGCCGATCCCCCGCCAATAAGAACACCCCGCACAAGGCATTCCTTCCGGTGCCTTCTGCGGGGCAGGTGCTTCTTTGTGCGGGATCTCTTTCATCATGCGTTCATAGGGAGTGTTGGTAAAATTCATAAGTAAACCTCCGTTCATGTTCAACCCAATCCCCTCGCCCTTTCCCAATCATGGAAAAAGGTGCGGCTCTGGAGGATATACCCCCGCCGCGCCGCCGGGAAATAGAACAGCCGGGGCCGCCAGTCAAGGGCACGCCGCCGATAAACGGCGGTGCTGATGCACCCTTGACAGACAGCTCCCGGCTGTTCTGAACGATATGCGGCGACGGGGGATATACCACCCAAGCCATGTTTGAGGGGGAACGGTTTGGGACAATTTGTCCCAAAGGTAGATTTTGTAATATTTCTAAGAGCACTCGTTGTCTCCTATGAGCGCTTTTGTCGAAATATAATTTATTGTGGAAAATTTGCGTAATAAGGTGTATTATGAAATACAAGGATTGATGATTTTTCTGGAGAGGTGCCGAAGCATGACGATAACACTTGAAAGTTCTATTATTCACATTCTAAATACCGCAGAAGAATACCCCATTCTTTCTAACCGCCCATTTCCTCTTGATTCGGAGGTTAAGGATTATTTGACTAAAACTATTGAAAAAACAATTTCAAGTGACGATGTAAAAAACTGCTTTTTTAGATTAGAAACTAACATCTGGCAACAATGCAAAGATGTATCTTGGGATCTCATCTCTGTCTCCCAAAGTATCGCAAAAGAAATGTTTATCATCATGCGTAGAAACAAAGAAATACCTGTGGCGGATTTACTATTTGGAATTGCTAATGTCGATAGTCATAGATACTTCTTTATGTTAAAACTTGATTATAGAAGTGCATTTACTCATTTTGTTAAAACAATTGACAGTCAGATTTCCATTAACATTATTCAACATCATGCACTTTTTCCTGCTCAAGCGCCCAAAATTGTAGAGGGCTTTTTGATTGATATGGATATGCCATCGGTTAAAGTCATTGAACGAAAATATATGGTTGATGGAATAAAAGATTTTTATATTTCAACTCAAATTTTGGGCTGTACCGAAAGCAAGACTCCCCGTCAGAAAACGACAAAACTTTTACAGGTTGCCGAAAAAATTGCTAATCTGTACTACTCTGACGAAGATGAGATGGACATACATATTTCAACGACTATGCACGAGGAACTGCAAAAAAGTCAAGTACTGTCAGTTGAAAATTTAGGACAAAAGTTCTTTTCGAAAAATCTGGCAGCACAAGAAGAATTTTTTGAACGGTTGTCTGCGGTAGATATTTCTCGGGATGAAGAGTTGTCTTTATCTGAACGATTTCAACGGAAGTTTCAAAAACAGGCGATTAGAACTTCCAGTGGAGTTGAAATTAAAATACCTACACAGGTGTATTCAAATGCAGATGAGATAGAATTCATCAATAACCCTGATGGTACGGTATCTTTGCTGATCAAAAATATAGAGCTATAAACGGTTTCCGTTGTAAAGGGAGGTATACGATGTCTACAAAAAATATATACTTGTTTAAAGTCTCGATTCGTGATACCCAAACAAATACCGAGGTTCCCGTTCAATTATTTAGAGGGTTATTTCAGGAAATTTTTGATAGAGAAGGCCGGAATAATGCGCTCAAACTGACTTACGAGGACACTGAGCCGATGATGCTCGATATTCTGGAGAACACAGAGGAATATCTTTTTGCAAGACTCAATCGAAAACGACCCAACAACAGTATGCAAAAGAGAAACTATAATACGTATGAAACCGCAGATGTATTGCCTCCAGACGAAATTGGAAATAACGGTGTTGAATGGTTTACATACTGTATTTTAGGCTATAGTCACGGCATCCTTTCCCTTGTTAATTCTAAAGGTGCTCCCAATGAAGGCGCATTAGCTCGGGTTTTTTCGCGCTATAATAATAGGTTTTCTTTAGAAACCGAAGCCATTCCTAATCAGAATCTGATTAATGAACTTATCAATGGACATGCTCCCGAGGTCAACAGAGTGCAAATAGATATTGCACAACCAGATGCGCAGATATTGCAGGACTTATTCGGGTTTAACGATAGAGAAGTTTTACAGGCAGTTGGGCAGAATACCTCCAGCATTGTGTTTGAAATCAAACCGGATTTTCGAGGGGCTTTGTCAACAGACGTAAATGTAATTTCCCGATTAATTGGTGCATTACAGCAAAACAGAAATAGGTATCGTTCTGTCGTTCTATCGGGAAAAACCACAACCGGGGAACGTCAACGCCAATATGATCTCTATGAAGAATACTTCAAATATCCCATAAGTGTGAGTGAATATCGGCAAGAAAATGGCCAAAAAATTGAGCGTGAAAAAGCCGAGATTCTCCGAGATTACAGGCTCAATATGATGAATGTATACAATGAATATAAGGACATCATTTTGGCAGTCAGTAATCGTTAACCTGTATGCAGTATAAAGTGAGGAGGTGGACATTATAAAGAACTTTTCCAAAATAACATGTAATGTCTTACCCCTAATTTTTTCTGCGGCTGGGTGCATCTATATTCTTTGCGGTGGTGCCCCTTTGCTGATTGTCGCAGATGATCCGTCGTTTCACTTTAATTTGATAACCGTAAATGCTTTGTTTGGTGGATTTTTATATACAAATTATTCTTTGCTTTTAGGATTGTTAGATAACTCCATTGTTGAAAAAGTTAAGAACACTAAAATTATTAGCAAACGAAACTCGCATATACTCAAAGGCATCATTTATGCTACGGTTTCCGTCATAGCTGGTTTGTATCTGGTGCTTGTCCCGACAAACGGTTCGAAGTTCCTCCACGCAATCTATTGTTTCATGCAAAACGCTGAAATATCATTTATGGCCTTTTTGATCTTTTATTTTCTATTGTCCTTGAAAGAAATGAGTGTATTGGTTGGTGCAATTCACAATGATAAAGGGGCAAAGACTGATAGAGAAATCAAAGAATTAAAAGAAAAAATCCAGAGCAAGCAAAACCAATGACAGTTCCCATCTTCGTCCAATAGCACTACTTTGGGACAATTTGTCCCGAAGTTGAGAAAAGAAAAACGCCGCCCCTTGTCCTATTGGGCCGCGCAGATGCTCACGATTTAGTATTGGTGGAAATACTGATTGCCGACTGCCCGAATACCATTTTTGTTGTTCGTAATTCCGTGGAATCCTATAATTCCACTCCGACCATGCAGAGTGTCCTTATAGGATCTGAGTATCCTGTAACGGGCACTCCGCATTTTTTATTTCCAATCTTATACCGCAACCTCTGCCGGGGCGTAGCTGACAGCTACGCCTTTTCTCGTTTCCATGATGATGTCAGCCTCCGGGATCTTCTTGCGGTCAGGCACTTCAAAGGCACCGATACAGTTATAGTGAATAACAATCCGCTGATTGGTGACGCCGTCCCGTTTTTCCGCATGGTACACGTCGATATGGTCAATCAGCTCGGACACCATACGCTGGGTAATTTTCGTAACATGAGTATAGCGCCGTACCATTTGCAGATAGTCCTCCATATCCATCTGCTGTCCTTCGGCCTTTTTCAGTTCCAGCCGCAAGGCTTTGATCTTTGCGCTGATCTCGCCCTGCTCCTGCTCGTATCGCTTTGACATCCTGGCAAACCGGGCATCGTCAATCTTTCCTGCCACATTATCCTCATATAGCCTTTCAAAGAGCATATCCAATTCCTTGTCACGGGTCAGTAGCGCATTTAATTCCCGTTGTTTCCGCGCCCGGTCATTTTCAGCGACCTTTGCGGAACGGCCAAGCATGGTTTTTACGAAGTCGTGTTCGTACTCGTTGGCAAAGGCGGCCAGACGGTTGACCTCATACAGCACCACCTGCTCCAGAAAATCCAGACGGATGTAATGTGTTGCCGAGCATTTCCGCAAACCGGAATTGTGGTTTTGACAGCTGAAATACTTGATGTCGTGGTTTTTCTGGTTGAAGTGGAAGTTGAGATTGCCACCGCACTCGGGGCATTTCAGCCGCCCGGAGAACACGCTTGGCTCTTGGGTAACGGTGGGTTTCTTGCGGCGGGTTCCTTTCTGCATGGTCTGCACTTTTTCCCATGTAGCCCGGTCAATGATCGGCTCATGGACATTGAGAAAGATAGCTCGGTTTTCCTCCGGGTTTTCAATGCGCCGTTTCATTTTGTAGGATTTGGAATAGCTCTTGAAGTTAATGACATCTCCGCAGTATTCCTGCAAGGTGAGAATTTTCTTGATGGTGGTATGTCCCCATTTGGTAGGCTCCAGCGTGCTTTTGGAGCCACTGCGGTTGACGCCCTTGCTCCGCCAATAGTAGGTGGGATTGACGATGCCATCAGCTCCCAAAGCGTTTGCAATTTCCGCCAATCCATACCCCTCTAACGCCATGTCATAGATACGCCGTACCACATCAGCGGCCTCCGGGTCAATCACCCAAAAGCGGGAATCATCCGGGTTTTTGATATAGCCATAGGGCGGCTGGGACAGTGGAATACCAGCGTTGCCTTTCATCTTGTTGACGATTTTCCGCTTCTTCGAGATGTCCTTGGCATACCATTCATTCATAATATTGCGGAACGGGGTAAACTCGTTGTCTCCCTCGTCACTGTCCACACCGTCAGATACGGCGATTAACCGCACATCATGTTCCGGGAAAAATTCTTCCGTCAGCTTGCCGACCTCGATGTAGTTGCGTCCCAGCCGGGACAGGTCTTTGACAAACACAGCGGAGATATACCCGGCTTCAATAGCGGTTATCATTTTCTGAAATCCGGGCCGCTTCATAGTAGTGCCCGTGATCCCATCATCCACGAAAAACAAGGTATCTGCATAACCTTTTTCTTTTGCTGCCTTTTGGAGTATCTTCTTCTGATTTTGGATACTGTTGGACTCGGTGTCCATGTTATCGTCGCGGCTCAGCCGGCAATAGAGGGCGGCGGTGCCAAAATTGTGATTACCCGACAGTTTCAAAATGTCCTCCATCGTTTCTCCCGACCTTTTGTCCTTATAGACCGGGGTAACGATGAAATGGATTTTGCCCACTTGATAGGTGTACTGCTCCGGCATTACGCCTCCTTTCGCATAGATAAAACCAAGGGACGGCGACGCAGCGCCGCCCCTTGGCCCTTCCCTGAGAGGGGGAC
>CAKRWX010000142.1 GCA_934418055.1 uncultured Lachnospiraceae bacterium | reverse complement strand
AGAGCAAGGATTTGCTCGCAGACTGCAAGCCATATCATTATACCGGATAAAATGCAAAAGTCAAGGAGGTTTTTGCAATTTTTCCGGTGTTTCCCGGGGAAGGCGAATGTCAAGAAGAATTTAGACAATTGCCATAAAAATTCCAGGGAGACGGTGGACGGGAGCGTGCCATGAGCTTCCAACGGCGTCAAGACCACAAAAAAGTTCTCCGGTTCTGAGGAGCCGGAGAATTTTTTTGCGCAAGTGGCCTGCGGCCAGTCTTGACCCCGCCGGAATCTCACACGGCGGTAATGACACACGCTCGGCGAGGCCGAGCGCTGCCACCACTTTTTACTATGGGAGGAACGAGCTATGATGAAGATTGAGCGGGAAGCCAGGACGCTGCGGAGCTGGGAGGAGGATCTGATGCCCAGCGAGGTGGAGGCGCTGCATGACCACTACCACCTGGATCCACAGGAGACGCTGACGCCGGGAGAGGTCCTGGAGTGCATCGTGAGCTGGAACGGCGGGATCGCCACGGCCTACCACATCAAGAGCGTCATCAGCCGGGTCTACGGCGTTGAGCTGTGAGGGGGTGGCGGCATGGCGAAAACCAACATCCGCAGCATCCGCTTTTCCGATGATCTGGCGGAGCTCATCGAGCGTCAGGCGGGGAGGAGCTTCACGGAGAAATTTGAGAATCTGGTCACCCGTTGCGTCTGGGAGCTGCCCCGGCAGGAGGAGCGGCTGAAGGAGGTCCAGGAACGGATCCGGAAGGAGCAGGAGCGGCTTACCCGGATCCAGAAGGCCACGGAACAGCTCCGGATGCTGGAGCAGGATATCCACTCAGCCCAGTATTACTTCAAGATCGTGGAGCGCCGGGCGCAGTCCATCGCCGAAGCGGCGGAAAAGGAGCTGTAACACAGTTCCGCTGGAGCTGCGGGCTGGAGCTGAAGACATTTCGTGTTACAATATCTCTGACCCTCGTTAGATCTAACGGGGGTCAGAACTGTTTAAGGTCAGAAACTTTGACGCATGGAGGGTGCGGGGCTATGACGAAAAAACAGCACTACATGACCCGGGACGAGCGCCTGAAGCTGGAGGCGTACCGGAGAGCCGGAAAAAGCGTGGCGTGGATCGCCCGGGAGCTGGGCTTCTGCCGCCAGACCATTTACAATGAGCTTCGACGGGGAGCCTATGTCCATACCTGTGATTGGTGGGATGAAGTCCGATACTCAGCGGAAAAGGGGCAACAGCTCTATGAGCGGCGACAGCGGAGAAAGGGACGCCCGCTGAAGATCGGGAGGGATATCGCCTATGCGGACTTCCTGGAGCGCAAGATCTTGCACGATCGTTATTCCCCGGCGGCGGCCCTGGCCTCGGCGAGGAAAGCCGGGTTTCGGACCCGGATCAGCGTGGGGACGCTCTACAACTACATTGACACCGGCGTCTTCTACCGCCTGACGAGCTCCGACCTCTGGGAGAAACCAACCAGGAAACCGAAACGGAGAAATACGGGGATCCGGATCGTGCACAAGAACCTTCCGAGCATTGAGGACCGTCCATGGTACATCAACGACCGGCAGGAGATCGGGCATTGGGAGATGGATCTGGTAGTCGGGCCCCAGGGCAGTCAGGCGGTGCTGCTGACCATGACGGAGCGTGTCACCAGGGAGGAGATCATCGTGAAGCTGCCGGACCGGAAGGCGGCGACGATCCGCCGGGCCATCGACCGCCTGGAGCGAGGCACGCCGAATTTCCGGGAGAAATTCAAATCGATCACCACGGACAACGGCCCGGAGTTCCTGGAATATGACCTGCTGCGGAAGTCCGTCCGCCGGAAGGGAGACCGCTTCGACGTCTGGTACTGCCACAGCTACGCCGCCTGGGAGAAAGGGGCCAATGAGAATCACAACCGCATGATCAGGAGATTCTTCCCCAAAGGGACAGATTTCGCCGGGGTGACAAAAAAGCAGGTAGCCGCCGTCCAGACCTGGATGAACAACTACCCGCGAAAAGTATTGGATTGGGAAACGCCGAACAGCTTGGCGGAGATAGCGATGTAACACAAAGAGATTCTCTGGAGCCGCTGGCGCTGCCAATGATCTGTGTTACCATTTCTCCCATTCCTTCTCCGGCATCTCACGCCGGGAGTAGGAGTTGAACAGCTTCCAGAGCGGAGGACTGAACACCCACTTGGTGCCGATCAGAGGAAGGCCGAAGTAATACTTGTCGATGATCTGATGGGTGTTCTCGTCGATCCCGACCTTACGGCGGATCTTCTTGCAGCACACACAGAAGGGGATCAGGGACTTCTTCACAACGAAGTAGTTCTGAGCGAGACGGCGCAGCGTGATATCCATATCCTCATAGCTTTGGGAGAAAACATCCACGCTGCACTCATAGTGCCGGTGATACTTGTACCAGTAGATGGCGTCCGGAGGAAAGGCCTTGAAGTTCCGGTTATTATACTCGATCCCGGCCTCGTCAATGATGACCTTGCCGCCGCAGATCATGACCTTACCGATATCCCGCTGGGGATCCAGGGCGTAGGCCCCGGTGATGGGGACATTGGAATAGACCGGGGTACTGCGTTTGAAGAAACGGGAGGCCAGGATCCTGTCAGCGTGTTTACCAGGGTGCCGCTGTGCCCAGGTGATGATCCTGGACTGCCGCATGGATTGCTTTGTGAGGTATGCCGCAAAGGTGGTTTTTCCGGAGCCGGGAACGCCGAAGTAGACGTTCAGCACCTTGGGAACTTTCGGGGGGAAGAGGCACCGCCAGACAAGGAAGAGAAGAATTACCCAGAACATAGAGACCTCCAGATCAGAGATAGGGGAGCAGGGGGCACGCACTCCGTTTGCGTGCCCCCTGCCGGATCAGCCACGCAGGGACTTGAAGAGGTGGACGGCGGTGAAGGCGAAGCCCACGGTGCAGGTGACCAGGAGAACGGGGTTGTCCATGATGAGGCTGATGACGTTGCCGACCCAGGTGGTCAGGGAGGAGAAAACGGTGCCGATGTCATTGAGGTAGGTGGAGAGGGTAGAAGCTGCCTGCTGCGAAATTCCTTCTTTCTAAAATGTATTTTATCCCGGCGTTTCCGCCGCTGATAACTAGCGCATGAGGATCTTGATCCCCTTACAGAGGAAACAGAAAATGACTGTGCCGAAGAGATAGATCACCGGTTCCGCCGCCAGAAAATCCACGGCAGCCTGAAATAGTGCCAGGGAGAAGTCGATCATGCCGTTCATCCTCGCATCAGACCTCCCAACAGCTTGAAGATCCCCAGGAGGAACACCACGAAGCAGACCGCTCCGGCGATCCATTCATAATCCAATCCGGCCAGGCCGGGGACGAACTGGGTGGAGGTCGAGATGACCGCTCCGGAACTGTCCAATTCCTGTACTGTATATGTGCGGCGCTGGTACTCGCCCAGGACGCCTTTCACGACATCAACCATAGTTGGATCGCCGTCATCAGCCGGGGCATTCTCCAGAGTATCGGGCTGAGTGACCGAATACAGGCCCGTAGGAGCCTCCGGATCAGATACCGGAGCTTCCTCAACAGGGACCGGATCAGCCGCCTCGGGCTGAGTGATCGTAACATTGACCGTCACTCCTTCCTCACTTTTGCTGGTTTCGATGGTCACAGGATCCACGCCGCTATCCGCTCCATCCTCCACAGCAAGAGCAGGCACAGAAAGCACAGGAAGAAGCAGACACAGAACCAGCAGAAAAAGCCGATTCACTTTTCATCACCCTTTCGGTTTTCAGAGATATGTTTCCTCCGGCTGTCGCCGGAGCGATACGAGGAGCCGCCGAAGCCCAGGAGATGGGCGGCGAGCTTGATGGAGATCCCCGCCAGGATCAGAGCGACGAACCAGGAGGCGAAGGAGATCCCGATACCGGGAACGGTCAGGCCGGTCAAGAAGTCCCAGGCCGCCCCGAAGAAGGATTGAATGATGGTTAGAGCCGCCATACGGACCTCCTACAGGAACGGGATCATGTTGATCACGGCGCCGATGAGCTTGACCAGGGCCAGCACCAGGAAGAGGCAGAAAGCGCCGAAGAGGATCTTATCCAGCGGGGACGGGAGCCAGGAGAAGAGCAGGAACAGGATCTCAAACATAGAAGCCTCCTTTGTAACACAGTATCACCGGAGCTGCCGGGTCAGGCTGCAGCGGTTTTGTGTTACTCTTTCGCCAGTTTAAGGATCGAGAAGAACACCATGAGGCCAACGCCGAAGAAGAGCACGAAGCGGAGATCAGAGGGCAGGGCCAGGAGCACACCGGAGAAGAAACCGAAGGCGACGCCGATCTCACTGGGAAGGCCCACGGTGGAGCTGCCGTCGTCGCCCTCCTGTTGGAAGAACTCCCAGAGGGAGCCGTCACCGCCGAAAGCGGAGAAGAAGTCCGTGATCCCGGAGAACACGGAATCTGTGAAGAGGTCAGAGACGAAGGTGAGAAGATTCTTGACCGGGGCCAGGAGCACTTCCAGGATGGTCTGGATGACGCCGAAGAGGCCGTCGATCAGAGAGGATAGGGCGTTCTTCAGGGATTCCGTGACCGAGCCGGAGACCATGCCGGAACCGGAGCCGCCGGGAGACAAACCGGAGCCCTCCAGCAGCGAGAAGAACTTCGATGTGAAGGCGTTCCACGATCGCTGCCACCAATCCCAGAAGCCGGTCTCGGTGTAGATGTACTCTTTATCGGGGGAGGAGCTGTCCACGATATCCGACATGTCCTTGAGCGTGATGACATTGTAGGAGCTGTACGGGACCCAGCGGGAGCCCGTCCAAATTCTGCCGTCGCAAGCCTCCCACGCCCGGCCATTGTAGATTTGCAGAGAGGTGATATACTGGCGCTCCACCAGCGCCCAGACCTGGCCTTTAGTAGGCACGGAAGGGCGAACACCGCCAATCTGCCAGGAGGTCACAGGGATATCCGAGCGGACGGCCAGGGTAGGGGTCGCAAGGTCTTCCGGTGTCATACCCACAATAGAAGTAATGTGTTCAGCGGTCATCGTGGAACGGGTAGTAAGAGCGGCCTTAGCCTCGTTGACTGCAGACACGGAAGGATTCCATTGAGACCAGCACTTACGAAATTCCGCAGCGACCAAGAAAAGGTCGGAGGAGGGGTCAAAAACGACTACGATCCGACCACCGTCCAAGCAGATAAATCCTCCATTGAACTGGAAAATATCATGCTGACGCTCACCGCCATACATATCAATCCAAGATGAACCATCCCAATAAGCGCCGCTTGCGGAGCTACTTCCGATAGATCCCACAAAACGGAAATCAACAATAGTTCCATCACTCAACAGAAAAGACGCCTGGCCGCTCGCATAAACCCCGCTGGCATTGGGGGAAAGAGGAAAGCTAAAAGAAGGGAGCCTACTCAGCCTGGTATAGGACAGGGACCCTCCAAGCGCAGCCTCATAGTCCTCTTGGGTACAGGAGGAATCAGGACGCAGGACCACGCCATTGCTCAAATAGTAGAGCGAGCAATTATTGTAGGAGAGGCCAGAAAAAGTGTCTCCCTTGGAAAAGTCCAACTTGTAATCAGAATCAGAATTGCCAAAGGTAACATTCCAATACTCATCCGCTACCGGTGTTGCCGTATCCGGCAAAACTAGGGCAAGGTTCGTGTCATGGGGGACGCTGGTGGGGGTATAGCTTGTGCCGCCGGTCTGAAGCGCATGATCCAAAACCCGGAGCTCGTCCAGCTTCTTGAAGGTCTGCTGGCCGGAACCAAAATGAAATGTGATTTTATCAAAAACGGCGGCGTTGGCGGCGCTGCCGATCTTGACGCCATTCAGGTAGTAATACAAAGTGCCGCTATCACGAATCAGAGCCAGTTCATTCCAGGAGCCGATAGGCATAGCGGAGAGCGTTGTGCCGGAGCCGTTCTTGATGTTGGCACCATCCAGCTTCAGGACGGCAGTACTGCCCAGGTTGAGATAGCTGTCCGTCTGGGGCGCTGCCGTGGCGGACTGGTAGTAGCGGAACTGGAGGGTAAAGTCCCCCGTCAGACCGGAGGGCATGGTAAGCGTAAAGTCGTGCTCCGTCTCGTCGAGATAGAGGGAACCTTCGAACGTGCCCTCGTCCATGTACGTCAAGGATGCGCCTTTGTTCCAGGTGAAGCTAGTGCAATAGTTCCAGTAGGAGGCATCGTCCGTGTCACCATCGAAGTGGTAGAGGGAGCGGAGGGAGACATCATCAGCCGATCTGCCGTAGTTGATGACGTCAATTGAGACGTTGAGCTGCTCCAATTCCTCGGCAGTCAGATCGGCGGAGCTGCGCCCGTCGGGAAGTTTGTAGTAAACCTCGTAATGCTTGTCATACTGCTCCGTATAGCCGATATAGGTAATGCTGGTGTAATTGATGTAGTATTGATAGGTGTAGTAGTTGTAGATGTTGGTGGTGTAGGAATCGTGGGAATCGATGTAGTAGGTCTTGGTGCTCTCATCATAAATCACGCCATCAATGATTTGGAGTGTCCCGTCCAGGCCGGTAAAGACGCCATTCTCAATATCGATTTTCGTGTTATC
>CAKRWX010000141.1 GCA_934418055.1 uncultured Lachnospiraceae bacterium | reverse complement strand
ACGATATCACCGATATCAATGCTGCTTCTTAAGGAACCTGCAATACCTGTGTTGATGATCCGGTTTACGTTGTACTGGTCAATCAGGATCTGGGTACAGATCGCTGCATTTACCTTACCAATACCGGACCGTACTACAACCACGTCCAATCCCTTTAATCTGCCCTGATAGAAATCCATGGTCGCAATGGTGCGGATCTCCACATCTTCCATCGCCTCTTTTAAATGAAGCACCTCTTCTGTCATGGCACCGATAATTCCTAACATACAGTTCCTCCTAGTGTATCTTATCAATCTCTCGAATTCTTTTTGGGCGCTCCCGTCCGTGCGGTGACTTTCGGGAGCTTTTACTTTCATATTACAGGGGGTATTGTAACATGAAAAATAGGGTAAATGCAATACATGGGCGTGAAATCGTAAGCATGAAATTTCCCGGTTGTTGCCGTTCACGCATTGCACAAACAACCTGGTTTCATCTATGAAACATGAAAAACAGCCACTCCCCGGTGTGGTGGATGGCACACGAGGGGTGGCTGTTGGGGGTGGATTAAAAACGGATGTTTCTTATTACTTAATATCAGTTAATAAGACACCTTCGGTTTTGGTGGATTTGGCTTCGTACCAGCCGTTATCGTATTCTAACTCGTGGATGCAACGGAGACGGTAGTAATAGCCTGCTGGCTGAGTGCCAACATCAATGGAAAGTTCTGCACTTGTTAATTGACCATCTGAATCTGTTTCTGGTGTAAATTCTTTTTCAAATGTTTCCACCACTGTCCACTTTCCTGTATCTTCATTTTGCTGTTCAAGATAAATCGTCAACGCTGCCCAATCAACAGGTTGAAACATTAAAGTTTCTGCATAAATATGGATAATTCCCTTTTCTGTATTTGTAATCATACACATTGCTGATGCTAATGCCTTACTTCTTCCAACTACACGTTCTTGCCCTACTGAATATTTCGTAGTTATCGGAAGCAAAACCGATTCCTCTGAAGTCTGATCAAGCATTTTCCTTCCTTTAGGACTTGCCATCACCGTCATTGGACACATCAGTGTTATTACCATCGATACTGCCAAAAATTTCTTTAATAATCTCTTCATAGTACATCTCCTTCCTATTTTCTATATAGTAGAAGACGTTTCTATCCTATTTTTTATAACTCACAGATCCTTCATAACTCATGTTTTTTATAATTTTATCAAACATTTCTTCTTCCATAGTGCCCACTAAGTAATAAAAAGTATTACCATTTATATACTGCGCACTGAATTCAATTTGATTATTTTCAATAACATTTTTATAAATTTTAATATCTGCATTTAAAAACCGATTATATATTGTTTTATATGGCTCGCGATCTGAGTTATAGCCAGTTGAGTTGGCTTTCTCTTTTGATATTTGTTCATAATATAAATACCCATCTTTACAACTAAAATCCAGCCTTGCCATTCCTCGTTCTACAACCACTTTTTCAAAATCTAATTCTTCAGGAATGTAAAATAATTGCGGAATTGCTATCCCCATTTGATCCTCTATCTGCTTATATGCTTGTTCTAAAGAATCCATCTCACTTAATGCATCCACATTGTTAAAAATAATCTGTCCCTTTCCATCTTCTCTAACCCAATATTTATAATACCTCCGACCACTAGCCATCATCCCAGTCCCCAGCAAGATCGCTCCCACTGCTGCCACCAAGATCATCGGCTTCATCACCTTCTTTAAACGGATTACTTTATGACTATCTTCTTTCTTATCCTGTGTTTCGTCCTGTGCGGCCATTGCCAGAATCTTCTCGAATTCCCCTTTCGGCGGATTGAGATTTAATTCTGGGTGGGCGGCGTATTCGGCGGCGGCTTGATCCAGCTGGGCCGCCAGCTGCTCATCGGTGTATCCAAATGCCTCTTGTAATTTCTGCTGAATCAGCTTATCCTCTTCCTGGCTGACCTTACTGTTTCTCACGTTTTCCACCCCATTTTCTTTCTCTGTAATTCCTGTTTATTCCTTGTTTTCCTCTTGGTTAAGGGTTGACTTTTCCCGGCGTTCGTTTAGTATTATTACTATATCAACGATGGAGGCTCTTTTATGAAAAAGATCATTCTGACCGGCGGCGGAACCGCTGGCCATGTTACCCCGAACCTTGCCCTGATCCCATCTTTAAAGGATCATGGATTTGAAATTCGTTATATTGGTTCCTATGAAGGGATTGAAAAGAAATTAATTACAGACGCCGGTATCCCTTATGACGGCATCTCCTCCGGAAAACTCCGCAGATACTTCGATCTGAAGAACTTTTCCGATCCTTTCCGCGTATTGAAAGGCTATGCGGAAGCCTGCAAACTGATCAAAAACTATAAGCCGGATGTAGTATTTTCCAAAGGCGGATTTGTGTCCGTTCCTGTGGTTCTGGCTGCGAAACGTTACCATGTTCCTACCATCATCCATGAATCTGATATGACACCTGGCCTTGCCAACAAGATCTGTATCCCATCTGCTGCCAAGGTCTGCTGCAATTTCCCGGAGACTCTGCAGTATCTTCCGAAAGACAAAGCGGTTCTGACTGGTTCTCCAATCCGTCGGGAACTTCTGACCGGAGATCGTCTCTCCGGCCTTCAGTATACCCATCTTTCCGCAGATAAACCAATCATTTTAGTAATCGGCGGCAGTCTTGGTTCTGTTACGGTCAACCAGGCCGTACGCAGTATTCTGCCACGACTTCTTACGAATTTCCAGGTAATACATATCTGCGGCAAAGGCCATCTGGATGAATCCCTGATCGGCACACCGGGATATGTACAGTATGAATATGTCAATGCTCCGCTCCGCCATTTATTTGCGGCTGCAGACCTGATCATTTCCAGGGCCGGAGCAAACTCAATCTGTGAAATCCTTGCTTTACGCAAGCCTAATATTCTGATCCCATTATCTGCCGCTGCCAGCAGAGGTGACCAGATTCTCAATGCCTCGTCCTTTGCGAAACAAGGCTTCAGTACTTTGTTAGAAGAAGAACAGTTAACAGAAGATTCTCTGTTCCAGGCAATCACGGATACCTACCAAAAACGCGCTGACTTTATCCACGCCATGGAACAAAGCCATTTAAGCAACGCGGTTGACACTGTCATTTCTCTGATTGAAGAGTGCGCTTCTAAATAGTTATTATGAAATAAAAACCAGACTCCATTAGATTTTGTAAGGGAAATTCTTTTTCAAATGTCTTCGGAGTCTGGTAAGTCTCATTCTGCAGGATGCTTCATTAATGCCAAGAATCTGACTAACCTCCGTGATTGAGCGATCTTCAATAAAATGAAGAATCGCCACATCACGCCATTCTGGTTTCATATCCTGTAAATACTTTGTTATGTAATTTACTTCATCTTCGTCTGCCATCTGATCTAAAACGTCTTTTCCGATCAGCGGTTCTGGAAACGGTACTTCTCTGCCATAATATCCTTCATCAAGGCTGATACTCATACCCCTTCTGCTTTTAATTCTAAAATAGTCCACACAACGGTTTTTCAGAATTCTCATGATCGCGCCTTTTTGCCTTGCGATCTCCCATTGGTCGATTTTATCTCCATATGCTTTGATAAAAGCGCAGAAACTATCCTGGATTACATCATCCACATCGTCGCTATTGACACCTATCCTTATTGCTGTATATCTGAGTGCACCCTGATATTCTTCGTACAAAGTCTGCAGCAGTTCGATATTTTGCTGCTTCATAGGCTAGGCTCCCCCTTATCTTATCCGCGCTATCAAGGCAGACAGCTTCACCATTATTTTAATTCATTTTTTACTTTTTCTACGATTTCAGTCTTCTCAGCGTCATCCAGCTTTCCAGGATCCCATAAAATCATCTGAGGACCATTTGCGTATCTGGGGATCATATGCATATGAAAATGCATCACGGTCTGTCCAGCAACTTCTCCATTATTCTGTACCAGATTAAAACCGTCAAAATTTAAGGCTTTTTTCATGGCCCTTCCCATCTTACCTGCCAGCGGAAGCACTTTCGCTGCAACTGCGTCATCCAATTCGCATAAATCTTTATAATGCTCTTTCGGTAAAATCAGAGCATGTCCCTTAGATGCCGGGCCTAAATCCAAAATGACACGAAAATCCTCATCTTCATAAAGCGTCGCAGATGGAATCTCTCCATTTGCAATTTTGCAGAAAATACAGTCGTCTCTCATGTTAAAAATCCTCCTTCATCCACCATTCAGACCTTTTTGGCCTGCGGTATAATATCCACGCCATGACAATTCCTGAAACCAGACCGCCCACATGGGCCACGTTATTCACGCCAGTGCTGGTAAATCCAAAATACAGGGAAAACAGAACCATCGTTGCCAGCTGTCTGCTGTTTAAATCTTCCAGCCGCCCCCGGTTCACTCCAACCACATACAGAAGTCCGCCGATCACTCCGAAAATCGCTCCGGACGCTCCGGCTGAAACCACCATACGGCTTCCCGGAAACCAGATCTCCCAGAAAAGGGATATGACATTGGCCAGCACGCCACAGGTCAGATAGAACAACAAATACTTGATCTTTCCCAAAGCCCGTTCCAGGTTATCCCCCAGAATAAATAAGATCAGCATATTATTGACCAAGTGCCGGATACCAAAATGCATAAACATCGCGGTAAATAACCGCCAAAACTGCTTTCCTTCCACAATGGCCGGTTTGAACATGGCTCCCCACTGCAGCATGCATTCCACGTCCTCTGTTGATCCTTTCCATTCCACAAAAAGGAAATAGATCACATTGGCCGCGATCAGGTAAAAGTTTACATAAGACGGAGTTGTTGTTTTCTTATATTCCATGCTTTTTCTCCTTTTATGTAACCTCATTTTACCATAGCTCATGGTGTTTGTTAAGGCATTTTTAACCGCCTGCATGTCCTCCAATAAATAATTAAGACGTTTTTATATATCAAAATGCAACGGATTATGACAAATTTCTCACAAAAATTGAAAATGATACCCTGCAATATCCACCAGATCTCCAACCTGCAAGGTAACGGTCTCATTGGCTTCTAGTTTTCGGTTGTTGACGGTTGTTCCGTTGGTGGAGTTTAGGTCTGTCAGGGTGTAGCCGCCGTCTTTTTGGTCGATGCGGATATGGAGACGGCTGATGGTGTCGTCGAGGATGGCAAAGTCAGCGAGATTTTCTTGTTTGCCGATTAAGAATGGGTAATAGCTCATCTGGGCTGTTAGTTCTGGGTGATCGAGACAGGCCATTCGGCGAACGTTCTCTTTTTTGTTTCGGTCCCAGAGAAGAACCGTGTGACAGTCGTCTGGTTCATTCTGGTTTTTATCTGGTACCTCTCGCCCCTCATCTTCCCCCGCAAATATCATCTCCCATGACGGTTTTTCCTGCTGCTTTTCCACCAGACGTTTCGTTCTATCACGCTTTCCGTTCCAGTGATCTGTCTCTCGGTTTTCCATAGATGGATTTCCTGCTTGACGCACTCTTTCTGTTGGTTTCCCAGTTCTTTCTTGGGACTGCGATATTTCTTCAAAAGTCTTTGTTTTTCGTGCAGCAATCCCTCTTCCGATTGCCAATATACAACCAATCACCACAACTGTAATAGCTCCTGCTGCCACCCAGATACCTTCTCCAGTCAAATAGGACCATGCAGCATCTCCCTTCCATAACCAGACACCAGCCCCAAATAGTGGAATTAATAATAAACACTCAACAATCTTGAGGACTACCGTTTTTATCCCCCACGTATTCCCTTTATTCGTAGTTTTACTTGCCGATAAATTTTCATTTGTCCTTGGTCGTTTTTCTGTTTCCAGGCTCTTTTCTTCACGGAATACATCCATTGTGGAATCCGGCTCCCAGGAACTGTCATTTCTGTCCAACGGTGATCGTAACAGGTCTTTCTCCTTTTCATCCGACGCTTCTCCAGCCTTTCCCTCATCCCGCATCAGCCACCGGAGCAGATTGTCCAACCCATAGTTTTCCTTCAGGCTTTCCCGGTATAGCCCATAGATCAACACCACGGCGTCCTTGTCCTGATGGTCCGCTTTTCCCAGTAAAAACTGTAAAAATTCGCTGAATTCGTCTGGGAAACTGCCTTTCTTCCCAGGAAGCAGGCATAGCCCTGGCTGAAAACTCTCTGGATCAATATAAATGTAGTCTGGATCTAATAGAATCTGATGTTCGGATAACAGATAATCTTCCATGCGGATCAGTGTCTGGGCGATTCCCAGAAGAAGAGAACGGATCTGCACAGCATTGATGGATTTCGTCTCCAGAAAACGGCCCAGAGGCTGTCTGGACGTAATCTCGTAGCAGAACTGGCAATGATCATCGGTTCTGCGAATCCGGAATTTCAGCAAACCTTCAATGGCATTGCCCACCAGCATTTTCGCCTCAAATGCCTGCATTCCCTCCTCATCGGCCTCAATCATCAGATAATTCTTCTTCATTTCTCTGTGGTAGCTGACCTCCATGGCTCTCTGCCTCCTCACTTTTCTGAAAAATCGTCATCATCCACAACACCTCTTCCGGCTCATGTACGCGCTTCTGAATGGACCTCACCCGGTCCTG
>CAKRWX010000140.1 GCA_934418055.1 uncultured Lachnospiraceae bacterium | reverse complement strand
TCTGGCATATCTGGGAAGTAATAAAAAACCAGGACAGTTCTTATGTGGATTTTCCATGGAGACGGAGCATATGTTAGAAAATTCCAGAAAGAAGCTGGAGAAGAAGAACCTGGATATGATCGTAGCCAACAATCTGAAGGTGGCTGGTGCCGGATTTGGAACGGATACCAACATCGTGACATTGATTACCAGGGATGAAGAACGGCAGCTGGAGAAGATGTCCAAGGAGCAGGTGGCGGACAAGCTGCTGGATGCCATTTTTCAGATCAATCAGGAAAATAGGTAAGAAAACTGATAAATCGTATCCGATAGAATCAGTGAAACAAGATAGAAATGGGAAACGAACAATAAAAATCAGGAGGGGAAAATCATGAAATACGAATCATGGAGCATCGCGGTGGAAGGTCAGAAAACAGGAGAGGCAGTGCTGCACGGATATCTTCTGGATGCCATCAGTGTAGCACCGGAGAAAATGCGTCCGGCAGTGATCGTCTGTGCAGGCGGCGGTTATGCAAGAAGATCTGACCGGGAAGCGGAACCGGTGATCCTGCAGTTTTTATCCATGGGTTACCACGGATTTTTATTGGATTACAGCGTTGCACCGAACCGTTTTCCGACATCTGTCCGGGAACTGGCTCTGGCGGTTTCTATGGTTCGGGAGCATGCCGAAGAATGGCATGTGGATCCGGAAAAGATCTTTGTCTGTGGATTTTCCGCAGCAGGACATCTCTGCTGCAGTTTAGGCGAGTTCTGGAATCAGGAATTCGTATATGGAGCTATTGGCAAAACACCAGAAGCGATCCGGCCATCTGGTTTGATTCTTTGTTATCCGGTGATCACCGCTGGCGGGGCTGCCCACAGAGGTTCTTTTGACTGTCTGCTGGGAGAACAGGCCACAAAAGAGGAGCTGGATCAGGTGTCTTTGGAGCTGCATGTCCACAAAGACATGCCGAAAACCTTTATCTGGCACACGTATGAGGACCAGGCGGTTCCAGTGGAGAACAGCCTTTATCTGGCAACAGCTCTTCGGAAAGCTGGTGTGAATTTTGAACTGCATATTTTCCCGAGAGGACTTCATGGTTCTGCTCTTGCCAATGAAGAAACATCAGGAATCCGTCAGGAACTGGTGATCCCGGCAGCACAGAAGTGGATTGAACTGGTTCATACCTGGATTGAGGAATTTTAACGATTGTTTGTGCAATATGTGAGGTGCAGCAACGAATTTTGACCTTGACTGAAAGCAGGATTAATAATACAATATTTACGGTGTGCCATTATCATATAGGAAGGAACTGAATAGTTACGAAGAAATAGAAAAATGGCTGCCGTATGTATTTTTTAGAACAATCGGAGGAATTATTTTGTCAACAATCGCAGAAGAGATAAAGAAACGTAGAACCTTTGCCATTATTTCCCACCCAGATGCTGGTAAGACCACTCTGACTGAGAAATTCCTGCTTTATGGTGGAGCCATCAATTTAGCAGGTACCGTAAAGGGACGAAAAGCAACGAAGCACGCAGTTTCCGACTGGATGGAGATCGAGAAGGAGAGAGGTATTTCTGTTACTTCTTCCGTTATGCAGTTTAATTATGACGGTTACTGCATTAACATCCTGGACACTCCTGGACATCAGGATTTCTCTGAGGATACGTATCGTACCCTGATGGCTGCAGACAGTGCGGTCATGGTGATCGATGGTTCCAAGGGCGTTGAGGCACAGACCATCAAGCTGTTTAAGGTCTGTGTTATGAGAAAGATCCCGATCTTTACCTTCATCAACAAGATGGACCGGGAAGCCAGAGATCCATTTGAACTGATGGATGAAATTGAAAATGTCCTGGGGATCCGTACCTGTCCGATCAACTGGCCAATCGGCTGTGGTAAGAACTTCAAAGGTGTATATGACCGAAATACCAAGGAGATCACGACTTTTACAGCTGCCATGGGCGGACAGAAGGAAGTGGCAAGCCAGACATTTCCGGTAGAGGGAACAGATGTAGAAAGCGTGATCGGATTTGATTACCATCAGCAGTTATTGGACGAGATCGAACTGCTGGATGGAGCGGCAGACGAGTTTGATCTGGACCGTGTCAGCAGAGGTGATTTATCTCCTGTATTCTTTGGCTCTGCGTTAACGAACTTTGGTGTGGAGACTTTTTTACAGCATTTCCTAAATATGACGACCTCTCCGCTGCCAAGAAAGACTACTACGGGTGTGATCGATCCATTTAAGGAAGATTTCTCTGCTTTTGTATTTAAGATCCAGGCCAATATGAATAAAGCCCACCGAGACCGTATCGCATTTATGCGTATCGTTTCTGGTAAATTCGAAGCGGGTATGGAAGTAAATCATGTCCAGGGCGGTAAGAAGATCCGTCTGTCCCAGCCGCAGCAGCTGATGGCTCAGGACCGTAAGATCGTGGAAGAGGCATATGCGGGAGATATCATCGGTGTGTTTGACCCAGGTATTTTCTCCATCGGAGATACCCTGTGCGCGTCCAACACCAAGTTTGAATTTGAGGGTATCCCGACCTTCGCACCAGAACATTTCGCAAGAGTGCGCCAGGTAGACACCATGAAGAGAAAACAGTTCATCAAAGGCGTCAACCAGATCGCCCAGGAAGGTGCTATCCAGATCTTCCAGGAGTTTAATACCGGTATGGAAGAGATCATCGTCGGTGTCGTTGGAGAACTGCAGTTTGAGGTTCTGACCTATCGTCTGGAGAATGAGTACAACGTAGAGGTAAAACTGGAGAAGCTGCCATACGAGTACATCCGCTGGGTAGAGAATAAAGACGAGGTCGATGTGGCCAAGATCCAGGGTACTTCCGACATGAAGCGGATCAAGGATCTGAAGGATAATCCACTGCTGATCTTTGTTAATAGCTGGAGCATTGGTATGGTTGAGGATCGTAATCCTGGTTTAAAACTCAGTGAGTTCGGCCGTAACTAAGAGCTATAAAGTCATAAAAAATAGAATTGGAGGAAATAGATCATGAGCAAAATTGATGTAGTAAGAGCCGCAATGGTAGAGGCAATGAAGAACAAGGACAAAGCCCGCAAGGACGCATTATCCATGCTCTTAAGCGTTTTAAAGAACGCGGAGATCGACAAACGTTCCCCACTGACAGAGGATGAGGAAAACGCAGTAGTCAAGAAAGAGATCAAGCAGTGCCAGGAGACTTTCGATTCTGCACCAGCTGACCGTACTGATATCAAAGAAGAGGCTGCTCAGAGAATCGCTGTTTACAAAGAGTTCGCTCCAGAGGATATGAGCGTTGACCAGATCAAAGAGGTGATCCAGTCTGTTCTTTCCGAGCTGGGCATCGAGGCACCAACTGCTGCAGATAAGGGTAAGATCATGAAAGTCCTGATGCCAAAGGTAAAAGGCAAAGCAGACGGTAAAGTGGTAAACCAGACTCTGGCTGCAATGTTCAAATAAAATCTGGGTGTGAAACACGCAAAAGGAGAGGGAATACGCCATGTACAAGAAAGAGATCGAAGCCTATATTGAGGCTCATAAAGAAGAGATGATCCAGGACATTTTCACCCTGTGCCGGATCAACAGTGAGAAGATGCCTTACGAAGAGGGTAAGCCATATGGAAAAGGCCCGGCTATGGCATTGGATGCAGCGATGGCTATGGCAGAGGGTTATGGTTTCTCTGTGACAAATTATGACTATTTCGTAGGAACTGCTGATTTAAATGACAAAGAGAGACAGTTGGACATCCTGGCACATCTGGATGTGGTTCCAGCAGGAGAAGGCTGGGAAGTAACACAGCCATTTGACCCGGTTTTAAAGGACGGCAAATTATATGGCCGTGGAACTGCGGATGACAAGGGACCTGCTGTTGCGGCTCTCTATGCGTTCCGTGCTGTAAAAGAACTGGGAATTCCGTTAACAAAGAATGCCCGTCTGATTCTGGGAACAGATGAGGAGTGCGGCAGTTCTGATATTGCCCACTACTACAAAGTGGAAGAAGAAGCTCCGATGACCTTTTCTCCAGATGCCGCTTTCCCGGTGACCAATGTGGAAAAAGGCAGACTGGACGGTCATTTTACCGCAAGTTTTACACCATCTGAGGCACTGCCAAGACTGGTATCTTTTGATGCTGGAATCAAGGTCAATGTTGTTCCTGGCAAGGCACATGCAGTGACAGAAGGTCTGGACCGTGAGGTGATGGACCAGGTGGCAGCAGAGGTAGAGAAAGAGATCGGCGTTCATTTTGACCTGGAATCTGAGACTACAGCATCTGGTACCTGTCAGGTAAAGATCACCGCAGTAGGAACTGGTTCCCATGCCGCTCATCCATATGATGGCAATAACGCCCTGACCGGACTGTTAACCTATCTGACCAGACTGGATTTCGCTCCATGTCAGCAGGTACAGGTTCTGAAGAATCTTCTTACATTGATTCCTCATGGTGATGTCAACGGCAAAAACCTGGGTGTAGCCATGGAAGATGAGGTTTCCGGTGAGCTGACTCTGGCATTCAGCATCCTTCATGTGACTGCTGACCAGTTAGAGGGAAGCTTTGACAGCCGCTGCCCGATCTGTTCCAACGAGGACAATGTGCTGAAGGTAGTCAAAGCGAAGATGGCAGAAATTGGCATCGATATGGATACAGAGCATATGAGAGATCCGCATTATGTAGACGGCAATTCTCATTTTGTACAGACGCTTCTGAAAGTATACGAGGAATACAGCGGACGCAAGGGCGAGTGCCAGTCCATGGGCGGCGGTACTTACGTTCATAACCTGAAAAATGGCGTTGCTTTCGGTGCAGCTCTTCCTGAGACCGATAACCGGATGCACGGTGCGGATGAATTTGCGGTACTGGATGAACTGCTGTTAAGCGCGAAGATTTTTGCCCAGGTAATTGTAGATCTCTGCTCATAAGTAACAAGAATGCCGACAATTTGCGCTTCATTTGCAAAAATTTGCAAAAATGGTTGAAAAAACACTTGACAACCATCAGGAGCAGGAGTAGAATACGCCATAAGAAATCCTAGTAACTTGATGGGAAATTAAAATGGGAGGTACAGTTATGTACAATTCAAAATCCATGATGATGAATATGTGTATGATGTGCGGCATGTGTTTCATGTGCTGTATGTTCATGTGCAGAAAATCAAGTGGAATGGAGTCGTATGGACTGTGCTTTTAGTAATCTGCTGAAGAAAGCAACCTGCTGAATCAGAGAAAGATGAGAATAGAAAGCCGCGGGTCTATGAGACTCGCGGCTTTTTGTATAGGAGGAAATATGGAGAAGCCAATCATCCAGATTCAGAATCTGGGAAAGGAATTTAAAACAGCCAACGGCCCGGTGAAAGCCTTAAATAACATCAACCTGGACATCAACCAGGGAGAGATCTTCGGTATCATCGGTCTGAGCGGCGCAGGTAAGAGTACCCTGGTGCGATGTATCAATTATCTGGAGGTACCGACAGAGGGCGATGTGTTATTTGAGGGACAGAGCCTTTCCGCGATGAAAGGAGCAGAGCTTCGGAAAGCAAGACGTTCCATGGGCATGATTTTCCAGCAGTTTAACCTGTTGGCACAGAGAAATGTCATCGGAAATGTATGTTTCCCAATGGAGCTTGCGGGAGTACCGAAGAAAGAAGCCAGAGAACGGGCTATGGAATTGTTAAAGACCGTAGGACTGGAAGAGCGGGCCAAAGCTTATCCGGCACAGTTATCCGGCGGACAGAAACAGCGAGTTGCCATTGCGAGAGCCCTGGCCACCAATCCGAAAGTGATCCTCTGTGACGAGGCAACCAGTGCCCTGGATCCAAACACAACGAAATCCATTCTGGCCCTGTTGAAGGAGATCAACAAAAACCTGGGAGTGACGGTTATCGTCATTACCCATGAGATGGCAGTAATCGAAGCCATCTGTGACCGGGTGGCAATCATTGACCAGAGCCACATTGCAGAGGTGGGAACTGTTTCTGAGATCTTCTCCGAACCGAAATCTCAGATTGGACGTCAGCTGATCCTTGGTGATGCGGTAAAACATGTGTCTTTCGGCAGTTCCAGACAGATCCGCTTAATTTTCGATGGAAGAGAATCCTCAGAGCCAGTGATTTCTAACCTAGTTCTGGCATGCAAGGTTCCGGTCAACATCATGTATGCGTCTACGACAGATGTGAATGGTAAGGCCATGGGCCAGATGATCATCCAGCTTCCAGAAGATGAGAGCGATGCAGAACGGGTGGTTCATTATTTAAAGACAGTAAAAATTGCGTATGAGGAGGTAAATAGTCATGAACTTTGATGCATCAACCATTGCAATGCTGAAAACCGGCATTTGGGAAACCATTTATATGACCATGTTATCTTCGCTTCTGGCCTATGTGATTGGCCTTCCGCTGGGTGTGATCCTGGTGGTGACTGATGAAGACGGATTTTATCCGATTCCATGGCTTCAGAAAATTTTAGGACTGGTGATCAACCTGCTTCGTTCCGTGCCATTCCTGATTCTGTTATTTATCGTGCTTCCGCTTTCCAAGATCGTCATCGGAACCAGAATCGGTTCCCCGGCCATGATCATTCCATTAACCATTGCGGCAGCGCCTTATGTGGCACGA
>CAKRWX010000139.1 GCA_934418055.1 uncultured Lachnospiraceae bacterium | reverse complement strand
AGACATTGGACTGGTTTTTAAATGGTCAGTATGCGGGTGAGCATGAAAGACAGGTCATTGATCAGTTTGAGAAAATTCTTCCTAAAACACCAACCTGGAGAACACAGATTTAAGCAAGGCTTGAAACGGAGGAGATAGGTGTGAAGATATATGAGCTATGTCAGCTAGGAGAGTTGGTCATCCGCATTATTATTGCCGCATTGATTGGCTGTATGATTGGATATGAGAGAAAAAACCGGGAAAAAAGTGCAGGACTGAGAACTCATGCCATTGTGTGTATGGGGGCTGCATTGATGATGGTTGTGTCAAAGTATAGCTTTACAGATATTTCTGATTATGACGCATCGAGAGTAGCGGCTCAGATTGTTTCTGGAGTTGGCTTTTTAGGGGCAGGAACGATTTTTATTAAGAAGAATTCCATAAGTGGACTGACAACGGCGGCAGGAATCTGGGCGACGGCAGGCGTTGGAATGGCGATTGGGGCTGGTTCTTATTTTGTGGGAATCTGTTCTGGTATCCTGGTGGTGGTCATTCAGATTATTCTCCATAAGGTGACATTTTTATCCATGGAACCATATCGTGGTGTGATAAAAATGAATACAACAGACAGTGAACATGTGTTGGAAGAATTGAGGGAGAATTTTACAAAAGAAAATATCCGAGAACTGGATATGAAAATGACCAGAGGAAAAGAACAAGGAGAAGCAAAAATTGAATTGACATTGCTTTTTCCTACTGAACTGGAAAGAAGAAATCTGGTTTATGAATGGATGAAGGATGAACGTATCAGTGCAATTTCTGGCTGATAAAATAAAAAGATGGAGGCAGATATGAGATATGGATTGCAGATAGGACTGAAATTTGACCAGGGAGGAAAGCCTCTTTATTATCCGGGGAATACAGTCATCGCTGATGTAGAGAAGGATAATCCAGCATATGATGTGATTCATCAGGTGCATGTGATGTTGGATTGTGAGAAATTAGCGAAGTTTTTCATTTTTCTTCCTGAAGACAGTTATCACATGACCGTGATCCGGGGAATGAATGACAAGGTGAGAGAAGATGGATTCTGGCCGCCGCTTTTAGATCGGAAAGATTCCATGAAACTGGTGGATCAGTATTTTGAAGACCGGGTGAAACAGGTTCCGGTTCCAGAAGAGATTCATATGCGTTTTGATCATTTAAGCATCGATGATCATGATGTAAGGGTTTGTTTAAAACCAAGTGATGAAAAGGAAGATCAGAAATTAAGAGCATATCGTGATGCAGTGGCAGATGCTTTAGGATTTCGCTTACCAGGTCATGAGGAATATACCTACCATATTACTGTTGCGTATATGCAGTACATTCCGGAACAGGAAGAGAAGAAACTGGTGAAAGAAAAGGTGCGGCTGGCAGATCAGTTTTTAAAAGAGCAGCCAGAGTTTTACTTATCGGCACCGAAGGCATCTTTTTATAATGATATGTTGAATTTTTATCCTTATCGGATTGAGAGAAAACCGGAAATCAAGGCAATTCTTTTGGATTTTGACGGAACTACTCTTCAAAAGGATCAGGTATTCATTTCTATGAGAAATATGTATGCCATCCGGAAAGCACTGGATAAGGGAATCCAGATCATTCCTTCCACAGGCAGATCAGAGGATATGCAGCCGCCGCAGATTGAAGCAGATGAAAGAATTCATTATTATATCACATCTGCTGGGACAAGAGTTGTGGATCATAACACAGGAGAGATCATACATCAGGAGATCCTGTCACCAGAAGACGGAGCGGCAATGTGTCAGGTATTTGAAGGAAAAAATATCTACACAGAGATTGCTGCCAATGGAAAAATTTACATGGAAAAATCCATTGATGATCATCTGGAGCGTTATCCGGTTCCGCCTCACCATGTATGGTTCTTTGAAGAAAAACGGGAGATTGCGGTGGAAAAACCATCCGAGTATTTCCTGGAACATGGAATTGGTGTAGAGAAGGTCAATATGTATGGGATTCCCAAAGAACTTCAGCAGAAGATTTACGATGAAGTAGAGAATTCTGGTATTGCTCATATTACGGATCCAGTAGGTGAGAATATGCAGTTTTTCCCGAAAGGTCTTGACCGAACTAGAGGCATCCGAAAACTCTTGGAAAAACTGAATCTGACGATGGAACAGGTAATGAGTATTGGAGATTCGGTTTTGGATGCGGATGCAATCAAGGCATCGGGTGTTGGGATAGCCATGGGCAATGCACCGGAATGGCTGAAAGAAGAAGCGGATTTTGTCACAGCACCATTTGACAAGGATGGCGTGGCGATCGCAATCGAGAAATACATATTGAATCAGTAGCAAATAAATTTAAAATATAAAAAAACCAGGAGGCATTTAAGTTATGAGAAAAAGAGCATTGGCAGCAGTTATGGCAGCAGCATTATGTGTGACTTCCCTTGTGGGATGCAGTAGCAAGAAAGAGGCTACATTCCCGGATCCAGAGAAAACCATCACACTGATTGTTCCACAGGGTGCAGGCGGTGGAACTGATACACAGGCTCGTCAGCTGGTGGAGGCCATGAAGACGGTTTCCAAGAACAATAATATTATTGTAGAAAATGTAACTGGCGGTTCTACTGGTACTGGAACGAACCAGGTAATCGATTCTGAAGCAGATGGATATACACTTCTGATGTATGGAACTTATGTTGTATGTGGAACCATGACTGGTTATACTGATGGATTTAAGAAACTGGATTTTATCTCTGGCCTGACTATGGAACCATTTGTTCTGGCAGTGAATGCAGATTCTCCTTATCAGACATTTGAAGATCTGGTAGATGCAGCAAAAGCAAATAAGGGACAGATTACCCTTGGAAATGCTGGTGCAACTGCGACGACTGGTGTTGTTGCTTACGGTTTGAATAATGCCTTGGATGCTCCATTTAACGTTGTTTCTTTTAACGGTGGCGCAGAGCTGATCCCAGCAGTTTTGGGCGGACATTGTGACGCTGGTATTTTCTCCCAGTCTGAGGTTTTAGCGAATGCAGATGGATTAAGACCTTTAGTATTCTTTGGTGATGGACATTCCGCACTGGATGAGTTAAAGGATCTTCCAAACCTGGAAGATGCAGGTTATGGTGATCTGGTAGTACCTGGAGGCTGCTTCCGCGGTATCTGCGCACCACAGGGAACTCCGGATAATGTAAAAGAGTACCTGGCTGATGTGATTGAAAAAGCATACAATTCTGATGATTTCCAGAATTATATGAAAGAGCAGGGACTGTTAGACGCATATTCTAAACTTGGTGATTTCGAGAAATATAACCAGGAAATGGTAGATACTATGAAACCAATTATTCAGGCAACTGGTCTGGCAAAGGGTGAGTACGCAGAGTAGGAAAGTGCCGATTATGTCAAAAAAGATGTGAAGGGGAACAAATGAAGCAGAAATTCAATTTAATGCCAGCAATCATGACTGTATTATCTGCCCTCTATTTTGTTTATGTGATCATGAGTGAGGATACGATCTTAGCCGCCGATGCAATCGGCGGCGATCCTGGTGGAAAAATACTTCCGGCATTTATGGCATTGTTTATGTTTTTAGGATTTCTTTATCTGACATTAAAAGAAAAGCCAGATGGAGAACCAATGGATCCGGGAACAAAAAAACTCTTTTTTATCACACTGGTGATGTCTGTGCTTTACGTTCTGTTGATCCGTCATATTGGATTTATTATTTTATCAACAATTCTGTTATATGGTTTGGAGTATATTTACACGACTGTAGACGAAAAGCGGAATGCCAAGGAAGTATTGGGTGGTGGAGCCATTACCATTGCAATAACAACGGTGGTTTTTATAATTATGAGAACTATCACAAAGACTTTGATGAGTCTTGGAAGGGATGGGGCGCTTCCGTCAATTTTTACGGTGGCGACTTTTGAAGCAGCTATTTCTGCTGTATTTGTGATACTGGCAGCAGTTTTTGTTAATAAAACACTGTTCAAGACTATGAAAGTAAAAGGATTGAATCGGGCTTCTTCTGCAGGAATCCTGACTTTGACAACGGTATTGCTTCTATACATTGTGTTTAAACAGTTCTTCAGTGTAAACCTGGCTCCAGGTATCCTGGATATTTAGAGGAGGTCATTATGAGCGAATTTATGCAGGGAGTCTCATTGGTTGCCCATCTGTCTACCTTTCTATGGTGTGCTTTCGGAGCTTCTCTGGGAATTATTTTAGGAGCGCTGCCAGGACTGACAGCGACTATGGGAATCGCACTTGTGATTCCGATTTCTTATCAGCTGGATACGGCTACTGGAATTGGACTTTTGCTGGCGGTGTACTGCGGAGCTGTATGTGGTGCATCTATCCCGGCGATTCTTCTTGGAATTCCAGGAAATCCCAACGCCATCGCAACAGCGGAAGATGGTCAATTGATGACAAAAAAGGGATTGGCTGGCCAGGCTCTTGGAGGAGCCGTGGTGGCTTCTATGATCGGAGGACTTGGCTCTGAGATTTTCTTGATCTTTTTCAGCCCGATGGTAGCAAAGATGACGCTGGCATTTGGACCGGCTGAAAAATGTACACTGGCTTTAGTTGGTATCGTGATCATTGCTGCAGTTTCCGGCAACAACCTGTTAAAGGGTCTGCTGATGGGGGCTTTGGGATTTGTATTTGCTTTCTTAGGACCGGATCCCATGTCTGGCTCTGTCCGGATTCCATTTGCATCGGTGCTGGGTAAGACGCCAATTGCCAATGGTTTGGATATGACCTCGACATTGATTGGTCTGTATGGCGTCAGTCAGGTATTTGTGGAACTGGATAATTTCAGAAAACCACAGAATACAGATGTGTGCCGGGATATTGGTAAAGTGTTTCCACCTTTTAAGAAGATTGCTTCCATGTGGAAAATTATTCTGTCTTCCCTTGGAATTGGTACGCTGATTGGCGCAATTCCAGGAACCGGTGCTTCTATTGCGGTATTTATGAGCCGGAATGCAGCGTCTGGAATCTGTAGTCGCAGCAAAGGCAAACTGGATATGCCGGGTACTGGTTGTCTGGAAGGTGTGTTTGCACCAGAGGTAGCTAATAATGCAGTAACTGGCGGTGCATTGATCCCGGCTTTAAGCCTTGGAATCCCTGGAGATGCGGCTACAGCAGTCCTGATCGGAGCATTGATGATCAATGGCGTAACACCTGGTTTTGCACTGTTCTCCACGAATATGCCATTGGTGTACTCTATCTTTATTACATTGCTAATCTCCAATATTTTTATGGGAGTATTTCAGCTGGCTGGCGTTCGGTTTTATCCAAGAATCCTGTTGATTTCCCAGAAGGTGTTGATGCCGGTGATTTTAGTGTTGTCTTTCCTGGGACCTTATGCCCTGGCTGGTTCGTCTGTTTCTAAGGGAGTCTATTTCCTTGGAACAGCTTTAGTGATGGGACTTTTGGGATACTTCCTTAAGAAACATGAGTACCCGATTGCACCGGTGGTATTGGGACTGATTCTTGGCGGAATGTTTGAGGAGCAGTTCAGAAGAGCAGTAAAATTGGGCGGAGGTAATTTCTCCAGATTTTATACTTCTCCGATCTGCTGGTTCTTTATTTTCCTGGTTGTATGTATTGTGGGATCTGTTGTGATGAAGGACCGGAAGAAAGCTTAGAATTAAGTGAGTAATTTTATAAAAAATAAAGGCAGATGGAATAGAGTGCGTAATTCTATTCCACCTGCCTTTTCTAATCTTAGATATTTGCGGAGAGAAGGCAATTACTCAACAATTGCCACTTCCCCGATCTTCTCCACATCCTTTTTTGGCTCCTGTGCCGGATAACCCAGAGCTGCCATGCCATAAACGACATGATTTTTCGGAATTCCGAAGGAATCCAGGATCTCGCGGATGGCCGGGCGGTCGCAGATGCCCTGGAGCTGGTTGATCCAGACGGAACCGATACCGAAGGACCAGGCTGCGATGAAGATGTTCTCAAGAGCACAGGCGTTGTCTTCCTTTCCAAATGGACTTTCAACATCGTTGGACGGGATGATCAGAACCTCTGGCTGGTACATATTGTAGCCTTCACGGCCTAATTCTTTGCTGATGGCTGCGGCTAATTTCTGGATTTTCTCACGATTGGTAACAGCGGTGAATTTCCAGGTCTGACGACCCATACCGCTTGGAGCGAAGCGGGCTGTTTCCAGGATCGCTTGTAACTGATCTGTTGGAATTGCTTTTTCCTGGAAAGCGCGGACACTTCTTCTCGTCATAAGAGTTTCAATTACTGCATTCGTCATGATAAGGTCCTCCTTTTTTAATGATAAAGCTTCTGGTGCTCATAGATCGGCTCAGAAGTCAGTTCAACTCCTAATGTTTTAAAGGTGCGGATATCCACACGGGAGAGGATGACAGAGGTATGAGCCTGACAGCCTTTTAATTTGGATAACTGATCCAGAGCTTTCTGGGCGTCTGGATCGGTGGCAGCGCACATGGACAGGGCAATCAGAACCTCGTCGGTGTGAAGACGCGGGTTCTTGCTTCCTAAATAATTGACTTTTAATTTCTGGATCGGTTCAATTGCGGATGGAGCGATCAGGTGCTTCTCATCCGGGATCCCGCCAAGGGCTTTGACTGCATTTAATAAAACAGCTGCAGAAG
>CAKRWX010000138.1 GCA_934418055.1 uncultured Lachnospiraceae bacterium | reverse complement strand
GAGAAAGTGAAGGAGCGGGAACACCGTGGTCCGGTGATTCGTTCCGCAGCTCCGGATGATTTTGTGGAAGTAGAGAAAAAACCGGTCCAGGTGGGGATCCTGACCAGCAATTTCCACATATTCCGTGCCAGAATGATTGCAGAAAAATGGGGCATACCAAAAGTATACGGAATCCCGTCCAAAAGTGATCCGATCCTCTTTCCGCATCTGTGCGTGAGAGAGTGCTTAGCGATCATTAAGGATAGACTTATGGGAAATATGTGATGAAAGGAAGATAGAGCATGAGAGATTTAGAGACTTTAAGCGCTTATCGTGTTCTGACAAGAAGAACCGTCAGCGAATTAAATTCCGAAGGTTATGTGCTGGAGCACAAAAAGAGCGGAGCCAGATTATTTTTACTGTCCAATGAGGACGACAACAAGGTATTTTCCATTGGTTTCCGCACTCCGCCTTATGACAGCACCGGAGTTCCGCATATTCTGGAGCACAGTGTGTTATGTGGTTCTGAGAAATTCCCGGTGAAGGATCCATTTGTGGAACTGGTGAAGGGATCCTTGAATACTTTTTTAAATGCCATGACTTACCCGGATAAAACCGTGTACCCTATTGCCAGCACCAATGAGAAGGATTTCCATAACCTGATGGATGTTTATATGGATGCAGTGCTGCACCCGAATATTTATAAAGAAGAAAAGATATTCCGTCAGGAAGGCTGGCATTATGAGCTGGAGAGCGAGGACGGCCCATTAACCTACAATGGTGTTGTTTATAATGAGATGAAAGGTGCGTTTTCTTCCCCGGAGAGCGTACTGGACCGTCTGATCCAGCAGACGTTATTCCCCGACACCTGTTACGGCGTGGAGTCCGGCGGTGATCCAAAGAATATCCCGGATCTGACTTATGAGCAGTTTCTGAACTTCCACCGGACCTATTACCATCCGTCCAATAGCTTTATCTATCTTTATGGAGATATGGATATGGCGGAGAAACTGGAATGGCTGGATCAGGAGTATTTAAGCCACTATGACCGGAATGACAGGGAAGCCCAGATCGATTCCCATATCCCGATGCAGAAGGGCTTTGACGCACCAAAAGAAGTGGAGGCGGCTTACTCTATCACTGAGGAAGAGGACGAGGAAAATGGCTGCTATCTGTCCATCAGTGATGTGGTTGGCACAGATTTGGATCCGAAGTTATATGTGGCGTTCCAGATCCTGGAATATGCCCTGATCGATGCGCCGGGAGCTCCATTGAAGCAGGCTCTGTTAGACGCAAAAATCGGCGGAGATATTATGGGCGGTTATGACAGCGGTATCTTACAGCCATATTTCTCTGTGATCGCAAAAGATGCCAGAGCAGACCAGAAGGGCGAGTTTTTAGCAGTGGTAAAAGGAACTCTGCGGAAGCTGGCCAATGAGGGCTTAAACAGAAAGAGCCTTCTGGCGGCTATGAATTACTATGAATTTAAGTACCGGGAAGCAGATTACGGCAATTATCCAAAGGGACTGATGTACGGCTTACAGTGCATGGACAGCTGGTTATATG
The DNA here is from genome assembly GCA_934418055.1 of uncultured Lachnospiraceae bacterium. GTDB lineage: Bacteria > Bacillota > Clostridia > Lachnospirales > Lachnospiraceae > UBA3402. The sequence continues at coordinate 5,094 of CAKRWX010000138.1, read as the reverse complement.
ATGGCGATCCGATGATGCATCTGGCTTACGGCGATACCTTTGCTTTCTTAAAAGAAGCAGTGAAGGATGGCTATTTTGAGCAGCTGATCAAGGATTATCTGCTGGATAACCCATTTGAAGCGATCATCGTAGTGAAGCCTGAGAAGAACCTGACAGCGAAAGAGGATGCGCGGGTGGCTGAGAAGCTGGCGGCTTACAAGGAGCGTTTAACCGCAGAAGAGAAAGAGGCTCTGATCCGTCAGACGAAAGAGTTAAAAGAATACCAGGATATCCCATCCAGTCCGGAAGAACTGGCGCTGATCCCGATGTTAGAGCGGAAGGATATTAAGAAAGAGGCAGAAAAATTAAAATGGGAGGAGCACAAGATCCATGGGATCCAGGTGCTGCACCATGACATTTTCACCTCTGGAATCGGTTATCTGAGAGTATTATTTAACACCAACCGGATTCCAAACGAGGATCTGCCGTATGCGGCTCTGCTGCGCCATGTACTGAGCCTGGTGGATACGGAGCATTACAGCTACAGCGATCTGACCAGTGAGATCAACTTAAATACCGGTGGATTAAGCCTGGGTATTACATCTTATGTAAACCTGAAAAAATTACCGGACTTTACCGGAGCCTTCAGTGCGGAGGTCCGCGTATTATATGAGAAATTAGATTTTGGTTTTGAGATCTTAAGCGAGATCCTGACCCGATCGAAGTTCAGTGATGAGAAGCGCCTGGGCGAGATCTTAAAAACAACCCGTTCCCGCATGAAGATGAAGCTGGAAAATGGAAGCCACAGCGCGGCAGTTGCCAGAGCTACTTCCTATTTCTCCCCGACATCTGCTTATAATGACTGTACCGGAGGAATCCGCTACTATCAGTTCTTAGACGATGTGATCCGGGAGTTTGAGAAGGATCCGAAGCCATTGACCGCAAAATTAGAGGAAGTAAGCAAAAAACTGTTCACGAAGGAAAATATGCTGATCAGCTACACCTGCGACAAGGCTGGTTTCCCGGCACTTTCTGAGTCCATGAAACATCTGACAGAAGCACTTCCAGAGGGAGAAGGAACGGTTTATCCATTCCAGTTCCAGCCGGAGCTGAAAAATGAGGGCTTTAAGACCTCTTCCCAGGTCAACTATGTGGCACGCTGTGGTAACTTCCGCCTTGGAGAGGAAAAACTGGAGTATACCGGCGCTCTGCGGATCCTGAAACTGATCTTAAGCTACGATTACCTGTGGCAGAATCTGCGTGTGAAGGGCGGCGCTTATGGCTGCATGAGCGGATTTGGCCGTTCAGGCGAAGGCTATTTTGTGTCCTATCGTGATCCAAAGATGAAGGAGACCAATGAGGTCTATGAGGGCATCGTGGACTATCTGGAGCATTTTGACGCCAGTGACCGGGATATGACAAAATATGTCATCGGAACCATCGGAGCTATGGACACGCCATTTACCCCTGCTGACCAGGGCGCAAGAGGACTGTCCGCTTACTTATCCGGTGTCACTGACGAGATGATGCAGGAGGAGAGAGACCAGGTACTGGCAGCAACCCAGAAGGATATCCAGAACCTGGCTGGTATCGTGAAGGCGATCTTAAAGACCGGTGCGCTGTGTGCCATCGGTAATGAAGAGAAGGTGGAAGAGAACCGGGAGATGTTCGGAGAGGTGAAGAACCTGTTCCGGGCGTAATGATCATGTAGAGAAATCGGCAATGTGACAGGGCCGCTGCGAAGCCGGCGGCTCTGCATAGAGATAAGCTGAAAGAAACCGAACAGTTACTGCTGTTCTGAGAATAAAGGAAAGAAAGTATGAATGAGAATTTTAAATCTGGATTTGTAGCGCTGGTTGGCCGTCCAAATGTGGGAAAATCCACGTTGATGAACCACTTAATTGGCCAGAAGATCGCCATCACATCCGAGAAACCGCAGACCACCAGAAACCGCATCCAGACGGTATATACCGACAAGCGGGGCCAGATCATTTTCCTGGACACCCCAGGTATCCACAAAGCGAAAAATAAACTGGGCCAGTATATGGTGAACGTCGCGGAAGGCACTTTAAATGAGGTGGATGTGATCATGTGGCTGGTGGAGCCGACCACCTACATCGGCGCAGGCGAACAGCACATCGCGGAGCTGTTATCCAAGGTGAAAACTCCGGTAATTCTGGCGATCAATAAGATCGATACAGTGAAGGACGAGGAGATCATCGCCAAGGCCATTGATACCTATAAAAATGTGTGTCCATTTGCGGAGATCGTTCCGGTTTCCGCTCTGAGAAACCAGAATACGGACAAGATGACGGAACTGTTATTTAAATATTTGCCATACGGCCCACAGTATTACGATGAGGACACCGTTACCGACCAGCCGATGCGCCAGATCGCTGCGGAGCTGATCCGTGAGAAGGCGCTGCGTCTGCTGCAGGATGAGATCCCACACGGAATCGCCGTGACCATCGAGCAGATGAAAGAGCGGGACAATGGAATCTTTGATATCGAAGCTACCATCGTCTGTGAACGTGATTCTCACAAGGGAATTATCATCGGCAAAGGCGGAGCCATGTTAAAACGTATCGGCAGTCAGGCAAGACGCGAGATCGAGAATCTGATGGGCGCCAAGGTGAACCTGCAGCTGTGGGTGAAGGTCCGCAAAGAATGGCGGGACAGCGAGCTGTATATGAAGAATTACGGATACTATAATGAGTAATAAGAAGGAGGAATGTAACGGTTCGGTAGGTCTGCGCACTAGCTGCGCTGACCGTAAAAAAGACTTGGCTTGCAAGCAAAAATCCCATCAGCGAAGCTGATCTGGAATGGATTTTTGCCTGTAACTGCGAAGGTACTGAACAGTTACGGAGACGCTATGAGGGATCTGCTGGAAATGACCGGGATGGTGATCCGGTCAACTCCTGTGGGGGAGTACGACAAACGCCTGGTGCTTCTGACCAGGGAGCGGGGCAAGATCACCGCCTTTGCCAGAGGAGCCAAACGCCCCGGCAACAGCCTGATGGGCCCCAGCAGACCCTTTGCGTTCGGCCAGTTCCGCCTGATCGAGGGACGGGATTCCTACAGTCTTCAGTCGGCGGATATCAGCCAGTATTTCGAAGAACTGGCGTCGGATATCGAAGGAGCATGCTACGGACAGTATTTCCTGGAATTTGCAGATTACTATTCCAGGGAGAATTTAGACGGTTCCGCCATGCTCCTTTTGGTTTATCAGTCCCTGCGGGCTCTTTTAAACCAGCACATCCCCAATAAACTGGTACAGTGCATTTTTGAATTAAAAGCCATGGTCATCAATGGAGAATACCCCGAGCACCCCCCAAGGGAGGTCAGCGATTCCGCCAATTATGCCTGGGAATATGTGATCGGGGCGTCCATGGAAAAGCTGTACACCTTTCTTCTGACCGATGAGGTATTTGAGGAGTTTAAGAGGTGCGTGGAGATCAATAAGGGGCGGTATGTAGAGCGGGAGTTCCATTCGCTGGAGATCTTGAAAACGTTGACTGGAGAGGTGTAGCATCGGCAAAGTCCGTTGTAGTTCGTGTAACGTATGGACTGCAACAAATGCTAAAAATCGGTTGCCATCTGTTGTGAGATACACTAACATATTAATATAGAAAGAAATGTAGGATTGGAAAAAGTAGAAAGGGGTGTTGTCAATGACAGAACAGTTGAAGTTGCCAGTTGGAATTGAAAATTTTGAAGATATTCGTCGATTTGGATTCTATTATATCGATAAAACGAAGCTGATTGAACAGATCCTTATGAACTGGGGCAAAGTAAACCTTTTTACCAGACCACGCCGTTTCGGAAAAACACTGAATATGAGTATGCTCCGCTACTTTTTTGAATATGGGGCAGATAAAACCTTATTTGATGGATTATACATTTCCCAAAATCAAAAGCTTTGCGAAGAATATATGGGGAAATTTCCAGTTATCTTTCTTACCCTAAAAGGTGTAGATGGGCTTACTTACGAAAGTGCGGCACATCGTTTTGCCCAATTAATTGGAAATGAGGCTGATCGTTTCCATTTCTTGGAGAATAGCAATCGGTTAACGGATAGTGAGAAAGAAAAATACCGCTCATTAACAACTCTGCGAAATGGTCAGTATTTTTTTGAAGAAGAAAATTTTTCCTCTGCTTTGCAGGTATTATCAGAACTTTTGTATAAACATTACGGACAAAAAGTAATCATGCTCATCGATGAATATGACGTCCCATTAGATAAAGCGTTCCAAAATGGCTATTACCGGGAAATGGTGGCGCTGATCCGCGCCATGTTTGGTTCTGCCCTTAAGACTAACGATTATCTGCAGTTTGCGGTTTTAACCGGATGTTTGCGGATTTCCAAGGAAAGCATTTTCACAGGACTGAATAATTTCAAGGTTCTTTCTATCATAGATACCCGTTTTGACGAACAATTTGGATTTACCAATGAGGAAGTACAACAGCTTCTGAAAGCCTATGACATGGAGTCCCATTTCGAGGAGACAAAGGAATGGTATGATGGTTATCGCTTCGGAAATGCGGACATTTACTGTCCATGGGATGTGGTCAATCATGTGGATATGCTGCGCGCCGATCCAAAAGCGAGACCCCAGTCTTATTGGATCAATACCAGCGGTAATGGTCTGGTGAAACGTTTTATTGATAAGGCTAATAAAACAACGAGAGATGAGATTGAGCGCCTGATTGCCGGGGAAGCCATTGAAAAAATGCTTCGTTTGGAACTGACTTATGACGAGATCGACAACAGCATTGAAAATTTGTGGAGTGTTTTATTTACAACCGGATACCTGACACAGGCGGGAATGACGGAAGAAGGGGCTTACAAACTGGTGATTCCTAATCGGGAAGTAAGAGATGTATACAAATTTCAGATACAGGAATGGTTCAAAGAAACCATTTTCAGGAACACGGAGCAGCTGATTGCTTTCTGGAATGCAGTGGAAGAGGGCCGTACAGAGGTTATCGAGAAGTACTTAAACAGAACTCTTAGCAATTCCATTAGTGTTTTCGACACCAAAGCGCCAGAGAAGGAAAAAGAGAACTCTTATCACACATTTTTAGTCGGTCTTTTGGTCGGAAATGCGGACT